>NZ_JBEYFC010000461.1:0-7147 GCF_040634175.1 Streptomyces sp. NPDC007162 | reverse complement strand
TCCGCGGGCATGGCCTCGTGGAAGTAGAGGATGCCGCAGAGGAACTGGAAGACCGGCGCCAGGTACTGGAGCAGGCCCAGCGTGGAGAGCGGTACACGGATCGTGACGGTGGTGGTGGACGTGCCGTCCGTCTCGGTGGTCGACGCTGTCGCGGTGACCGGCACCTGGGCCATCGAGGACAGCCCGGTCAGATCGGCGTGACCCGTCGTCGGCGTGTGCCACCAGTCGGTCTTCGTCCAGTCGAGAACGTCGGCCTTGGTGGAGAGCCAGTAGACGTTGCGGCTGACCTCCTTGCCGTCGGCGTCCGTGAGGACCAGCCGCGCCAGGTAGGTGGAGGACAGCCCGCTCACCGACTCCGGCAGGGTGAGCGCGGTGCTGTGCGCGCCGTCGCCCTGGACCGAGACGCCGGTGACGGTCCTGTCGTACTTCTGGGTGCCGTCGGGGTTGAACAGCGTGGCCCGCGCGGTGAGTCCGGTCGCCGGCGTGTGCCGGTTGTTCACCACGGTCACCGAGCGGTCGTCGTAGGAGTACTGGACGTGCAGCGGCTCGTTGGCCTTCTTCGCGCCGAAGTAGGCGCCGCCCTGGTCGAGGTAGCGGTCCATCAGCTGCCAGTGCAGGGACGTCCAGCCACTGTTGAACATCCAGTAGATCACGCCGGTCGACGGCTTGGAGGCGTCGGTCTGGTTGCGTTCGTAGGCCTCGTACTGGGCGCGGACGTTCTCGTACTGGGCGAGCTGGGCCTTGCGCACGTAGTCGGCGAGGCTCTTCGGGGCGCCGTACCGGCCGGTGAGGGCGGTGTCGTAGACCTTCAGGGTGCCGAAGGTCGAGGACGGCGAGCGGTGGTACTGCTTGGCGTCCGGGTCCTTCCAGAGGGTGTCGAGTTCGGCCGGGGTCATCATGCGGCGCAGGGTGTCCAGGGTCGGGATGTCCGGACCGGCGCTGGTCTCGGAGTTGAAGCCGGTGGCGCCGCCCTCCCGCTTGGCGTACCAGTAGGACGGCGGGACCCAGTCGTAGGGGCCGGTCATCTTCATGCCCGAACTGCCCAGCTGGGGAGCGGAGTTGTCGGAGGCGGCGGGAACCACCGGGACGGGCCAGTCGGCGGCGGCCAGGGCGTCCAGATAGTTCTTCTCGATCTTCGCGTCGGGCGCGGCGTCGCTGCCGATCAGGAAGGAGATCACGCTCGGGTGGTCACGCAGCCGGGCGGCCTCGGCGGCCATCGAGGCCTGGGCGACCGGGTAGTCGGCGGCGGTCCACTTCTCGCCGCTCTCGTTGGTGTTGAACTGCCCCTCCCACTTGTCGCAGCACTCCCAGCCGGGCAGGGTGAGGACGCCGAGGCGGTCGGCGAGGTCGAAGAACTCGTCGGGCTCGATGTGGCCTTCCAGCCGGATGGCGTTCAGGCCCAGGTCCAGGGCGTACCTGAGGCGGTCCTCGGTGTAGGTGTTGTCCCAGCGCAGGAACTCGTCCGGTGACCAGCCGCCGCCCTTGATC
This sequence comes from Streptomyces sp. NPDC007162, assembly GCF_040634175.1. Taxonomy (NCBI): domain Bacteria; kingdom Bacillati; phylum Actinomycetota; class Actinomycetes; order Kitasatosporales; family Streptomycetaceae; genus Streptomyces; species Streptomyces sp. NPDC007162. The sequence goes on along the minus strand of NZ_JBEYFC010000461.1, from coordinate 5,659 downwards.
AGCAGCCGGCGGCCGTTGATCGAGTACTGGCGGGCTCCGTCGGCGTTCAGCGGGGCCCGCACGTCCCGGACGCCGAAGGTCTGGTGGGCGGTGTCCGAGACCGTGCCCGCGACGGACGTGGTGAGGTCGAGGTCGTACAGCGGCTGGCCGCCCATCCCCGCGGGCCACCACACCTTGGGGGAGACGAGGTGCAGTTCCGGGGTGTCCGCCGGGGTGAAGGTGACGGTCCTGGTCTCGTGGGCGGCGAGCGTGACCGACCTGGCGAGGGCCACACCCGCGACCGTGCCGGAGACGTCGGCGGTGACCGGTGCGTCGGAGTCGTTGCGGGCCTGAGCCTTCACCGTCAGGTCGGCCGTGGCGAGGGAGGGCACCGCCAGTTTCGTCACCACGTGGGCGTCGCGCAGCGCGACCGGCCCGCCGCGCCGGACCAGCACGTCACGGACGATGCCCATGTTCTGGTCGGGCGGCGGCTGCAGCCAGTCGAGCCAGCCCATGGTGAGGTTCTTGTTCGGGTCGTTGGGCTGGATGCGGAAGGCGACCGTGTTCGTCCCCGCCGTCACCAGGGGGGTGACGTCCAGCTCGTGGCGGGTGTAGGCACCGGTGACCTCGTCGGTCGTGGCGACCCGGTGGCCGTTGACGTACACGTCGGCCGCCGAGATCACCCCGCTGAAGTCCAGGTAGGTGCGGTGCGAGTCATCGGTCACCGTGAAGTCGCTGCGGAACCACCAGGGGACCTGGAAGGGCGCCTTGGGGATCTTCTGGAGACGGGTGGAGACGAACGGGTCGTCGTAGACGCCGTCGGCGAGCAGCGCGGCCAGGACCGTGGAACGCGGGCCCGCCGGGTACCAGCCCTTCGCCGGGTAGCCGGGGGAGGATACCGCCGCCGCGGAGTCGCCCACCTCGGCCGTCGACCGGATCGCGTAGCCGGACAGCGGGGTCCCGGCTCCGGCTGCGGACGGCACCCGGGTGATCGGCGGGTGGCCGTACGAGGGGGAGTGGGCGGTGGCACCGGCCGGGTTCCTGGCGCCGGCCCACGCGCTCGTGTTGAGTGAGCAGAGCAGACCCAGGGCCACCGCGGCGGCGGCGAGACGATGGGCGGCGAGGCGGTGTCCGGGGGCGGGGCGAGGGAACACGGCGGTCTCCAGGCTCGTAAAGTTAGGAAACTTTACTAACTCGGCTCAAGCTAGGGTCCCGAAGAGGGGGTGTCAATCATCGGCGCCGCCGCGCGCGTTGCCGCCGCCGCATTCAGGACGCCGTCGACCGGCGCTCGAAGACCAGGTCACGGGCGGTGCCCAGAGCGGTGGCCACGGCCCCGAGCAGCACCGCGTCCTCGCCGAGCCGGCCGGGCGCGAGCTTCGGGCGCAGCGGGGTGAGCGTACGCAGATGCTCGCGCACGGGACGCAGCAGCAGGTCGACGCTGTGCCCGACGCCGCCGCCCAGCACCACCAGGTCGGGATCGAGCACGGCCGCGGCCGCCGCCACCGTGTGCGCGATCCGCTCGCCTTCGAGCCGTACCGCCCGCACGGCGGCCGGGTCGCCCTGCCGTGCCGCGTCGAACACGGACTTCGCGGTGAGCTGCCCGCTCATCCCGAACCGCCGCGCCGCCTCGACCACGGCCTCCCCCGACACCGCGTCCTCCAGCCGCTCCGGCTCGGGCTGCCCGGGCCAGGGCAGGAACCCTATCTCCCCCGCGAGCCCGTGCGCCCCGGTGAACAGCCGTCCCTCGCTGACCACCCCCATGCCCAGACCGGTGCCGATCATGATGTACGCGAACAGCCGGCTGCCCGCTCCGGCGCCGTACGTGTACTCGCCGAGCGCCGCCAGGTTGGCGTCGTTGTGCACCTCCAGCGGGACACCCAGTTCCTCGCGCATCCGGTCGAACAGCCCCGCGCGGCCCCACCCGGGCAGATGCATCGCGTACCGCACCCGCCGCTGCCGCTCGTCGTACACGCCCGGGGTGCCCACCACCCCGTGCACCACCTCGGCCGGGTCGACCCCCGAGTCGGCGACGGCCCGCCGTGCGGTGGTGACCAGCAGGTCGGCCATGGCGGCCGAGCCGCGGGCCCGGTTGCGCACGTCCGAGCGGGTGACCAGGGTGCCGTCGAGGTCGGCGACCGCCACCCGCAGCCAGCCGCGGCCCACGTCGACGCCGAGGACGTATCCGGCCGCCGGGTCGGGCGCGTACAGCACGGCGGTGCGGCCCCGCTCCGGGGCGTGGGTGCCGGCCTCCCGGACCAGGCCCGCCGCCGCCAGGGCGGCCAGTGCGCTGGACACGGTCGGCTTCGACAGGCCGGTCTCGCGGGCGAGTTGGGCGCGGGATGCGGAGCCGTGCGCGCGCAGCCGGGCCAGCAGCAGCCGCTCGTTGGTGCTGCGCAGTCGCTGCCGGCTCCAGGGCTGGTCCTGCTGCTCTACGACGTCACGGGCGGCCATCACATCATTCTCACCGATTCCCGGCGCATACTTGACGCATCTAGTAAGGCTCCTTAACTTTATCGGCCATCCCGCCCCCTCGGCCGACGTCCCCTCCTTTTCGCGTCAGGAGCCCCGCCATGTCCGGTAGTCCCGGCCGTCCCGTCAGTCCCGACGACCTCCGCAGCGCACCACCCGAAGGCGGCTTCGTGCGCCGCGTGGGCCTGTTCCAGGCCACCGCCATCAACATGAGCCAGATGTGCGGCATCGGCCCGTTCGTGACCATCCCGCTGATGGTCGCCGCGTTCGGCGGCCCGCAGGCGGTGATCGGCTTCGTCGCGGGCGCGCTGCTCGCGCTCTGCGACGGCCTGGTCTGGGCCGAGCTGGGCGCCGCGATGCCCGGCTCCGGCGGCAGTTACGTCTATCTGCGCCAGGCCTTCCAGTACCGCACCGGACGCCTCATGCCGTTCCTGTTCGTGTGGACGGCGATGCTCTTCATCCCGCTGATCATGTCCACCGGGGTGGTCGGCTTCGTCCAGTACCTGGGATATCTCGCCCCCGGCCTGGGCCAGACCTCCGGCGACCTGATCGGGCTCGGTGTCATCGCCCTGGTGGTGCTCCTGCTCTGGCGGGGCATCGAGCACATCGCCCGGATCACCGCCGTGATGTGGGCGGTGATGATCGCCTCGGTGCTGCTGGTGATCGTCGCCGCGGCCTCCGACTTCAGCCCGCACCTGGCGTTCACCTACCCGGCGCACGCCTTCGACCTGACGAGCGACCACTTCTGGCTCGGTTTCGCCGCGGGCCTGACCATCGGCATCTACGACTACCTCGGCTACAACACCACCGCCTACATGGGCGCCGAGATCAAGGAGCCCGGCCGGGTCCTGCCGCGCTCCATCCTCTTCTCGATCCTCGGCATCATGGCGATCTACCTGCTGCTCCAGATCGGCACCCTCGGCGTCATCGACTGGCACCGGATGACGAACCCGGCTGACATCGCGTCGACCTCGGTGGCCTCGGCGGTCCTGGAGAAGACCTGGGGCAAGGGGGCCGCCGACACCGTGACCGTGCTGATCCTGATCACGGCCTTCGCCTCGGTCTTCACCGGCCTGCTCGGCGGCTCCCGGGTGCCCTACGACGCGGCCCGCGACCGCGTCTTCTTCCGGCCGTACGAGAAGCTGCACCCCCGGCACCGCTTCCCGATGCTGGGCCTCGCGACCATGGGCGTGATCACCGCGATCGGCTTCCTGATCGGCCGCCACACCGACCTGGCCACGCTGATCCAGCTGCTCACCACGGTGATGGTGATCGTCCAGGCGCTGGCGCAGATCGTGGCGCTCACGGTACTGCGCCGCAGGCAGCCGGCCCTGAAGCGGCCGTACCGCATGTGGCTCTACCCCGTGCCCAGCATCCTCGCCTTCGCCGGCTGGTGCGTGATCTACGGCTACGCCGACAAGAACTCGCCGGGCCGCCACCCCATCGAGTGGTCCCTGGCCTGGCTCGCCCTCGGCGGTGTGGCGTTCGTGCTGTGGGCGCGCTTCGAGAAGGTGTGGCCGTTCGGCCCGAGGGAGGTCAGCGAGGAGTATCTGACACCCGAGGAACCGGCCGTGGTGTAGTCTCCGTTGCACGACGTCAGCCTCACCCGGTGGTACCAACTCCCACCCGGTGAGGCTTTTTTCATGTCTGAAACCGAGAAAACCGATGTGCTGGACCTCGTCGTCCGCGACGCCCGCACCGAGGACCGGCCCGTCGTCGAACGGCTGTGGCTCATGTTCCGCCACGACCTGTCCGAGTTCCGCGGGATCCTGCCCCGTCCCGACGGCACCTTCCGCGGCGAGCGCGTCGAGGACGCCTTCGCCGCGCCCGGCTGGGCGCCCTATCTGTTCGTCCTGGACGGGCACCCCGTCGGCTTCGCGTTCGTCCGGGGAACCGACGCGCCCCTGCGGGTGCTCAACAGCTTCTTCGTGGCGCGCGGCGTGCGCCGGTCGGGTATCGGGTCGCGTGCCGTCCGCGAGGTCCTCGCCCGGCACCCGGGCCGCTGGGAGATCGCGTTCCAGTACGAGAACCCCGGCGCGGTCGCCTTCTGGCGGCGGGTCGCGGCCGAGGCCGCGGGCGACGCCTGGACGGAGGAACCCCGCCCGGTGCCGGGGCGCCCGGAGCTGCCGCCGGACGTGTGGATCTCCTTCGACACGACGGGCCGGGCGGACGCCATGAGTACGTCGCCCGCACAGCCGTGACGGGGCCGGCCCGAAGCGTCGGGCCGGCCCCGTGTCCTCCCTTCAGGAGGCGCTCGGTATGACTAGGTCATGGGCGTTCGCCTGGCCGTCGTCACGGCGCACAGCAGTCCGAGGCAGAAGGCCAGCCCGCCGATGACGATGTTGTTGATGACGACGCCCGCGTCTGGGCCGCTGCCGACGATCCAGGGCGCGATGATCATCCAGATGCCCATGGCGCACATGGCCCAGCTGAGGCCGTACATGCGTTCCGGGGCCCGGGTGAATCCGAGGGCCAGCAGGCCTATCGCTATGCCCATGATCAGGTTGTGGGTCATGAGCGCGGGCTGACTGGCCGTGTAGTGGACGATCCACGGGGACGCCGCGCAGTACAGACCGAGCAGGAACACCGGTCCGTCCACGAGTGCCACATCACGACCGCCGAGCATGCGGGCGTAGCGTTCCCGCATTTCGGAGACATCAGGGTGGCTGGTTATGTCACTTCTGCCGTGCGAGACGTTGGCCATGACTCGTCTCCTTTGACTTGCAGGCCTGACCGCGTCTGGTGCGTGCGGTATGCGCCGCCTAGGAGCATTCTGCTCTTATTTCTTCCTTATGTGTAGCTCTGGGAGCGGTGTGAGAGCGACGGTCCGTTCCGGCGGGTGTCCGGGCTCGGTGGTGAGCGGTGTCCGGTGTTTCGGGCATGTCCGCGTTGATGCGGGGCAGCCGAACGGTACGGCGGACATCGACTCAGGAGGTGACGGGCCGACATGGGCGCGAGGGTTTTGGAGCGATTTCCCGCGGGGTCTCCCCGGGGTTCGTGGCCGGCCGAGGAGTACGCGGCGAAGCGCCGGGCCGAGGGCAAACCGGCGACGGTGGTGATGGACCTGAAGACGGACGCGTTCCTGGTGGTGGTCCGCGCCCCGGACGAGGACTGACCCGCTCGGCGACGCTCGGCGCGCAACCACTGGAGCCGGACCTGCGGACAGTGTCCTCCATGGAAGCCGACGCGTCCCAGCTGTACGGCCTCGTGC
>NZ_JBEYFC010000460.1:2580-7161 GCF_040634175.1 Streptomyces sp. NPDC007162 | reverse complement strand
GGGGCGCGGGGAACTGCGCGAGCAACCACGCACCACCCGCACCCGTGGAACGACAGATCCCGGCAGACGGCTAGGCGAGCGATTCCAACGGCACATGAGGATCCGCCAGGGCATCGGTGTCGACCACGGCCCGAGAAGAGATCAGCCTCTGGATCGGCTCTGTGACATCCCACACGTTCACGTTCATCCCGGCCAGCACCCGCCCCTGCCGCACCCAGAACGCGATGAACTCCCGCTTCCCCGCGTCCCCGCGGATGACCACCTGGTCGTACGAGCCGGGCGGCGCCCACCCGCTGTACTCCATGCCGAGGTCGTACTGGTCGGTGAAGAAGTAGGGCACCCGGTCGTACCGCACGTCCTGCCCGAGCATCGACCGCGCCGCCGCCGGGCCGCCGTTGAGCGCGTTGGCCCAGTGCTCCACGCGCAGGCTCGTGCCGAACAGCCCGTGCGGGAAGGAGGCCACGTCGCCGGCCGCGTAGATGTCCGGGTCGGACGTCCGCAGCCGTGCGTCGACGACGACGCCCCCGCCGTGCGCCCGATCGGCGATCTCCAGGCCCGCCGTCTCGGCGAGGCCCACCCGCGGGGCCGCGCCGATCGCCGCGAGGACGTCGTGCGCCGGGTGCTCCTCGCCGTCGTCGGTGCGGGCGGCGAGCACCATGCCGTCCTGGCCGATGATCTCGGTCAGGCTCACCCCGAAGTGGAACCGGACCCCGTGCTCGCGGTGCAGCTCGGCGAAGACGTTGCCCAGCTCGGGGCCGAGCACACCGTGCAGCGGGGTCGGCCCGGGCTCGATGACGGTGACCTCGGCGCCGTACGTCCGCGCCGCGGCCGCGACCTCCAGGCCGATCCAGCCGGCACCCGCGATCACGAGGTGTCCGTTGTCCCGGCCGAGCGCGCCGAGGACCCCCTTGAGGCGCTCGGCGTGCGCGAGGCGGCGCAGGTGGTGGACGCCGGCCAGGTCGGTGCCGGGGATGTCCAGGCGGCGGGGCTCCGCTCCGGTGGCGAGGAGCAGCTTGTCGTAACGCACGAGGGTGCCGTCGTCACCGAAGCGGACGGTCCTGGCGGCGCGGTCGATGTGGTCCACGGTCTGGCCGAGGTGCAGTTCGACGTCGTTCTGCGCGTACCAGGCGGGCTCGTGGACGAAGACGCTGTCGCGCTCCTCCTTGCCGAGCAGGTAGCCCTTGGAGAGCGGCGGCCGCTCGTAGGGGTGGTCGCGCTCGTCGCAGATCAGTATCACCCGGCCGCTGAAACCCTCGGCCCGGAGGGTCTCGGCCGCCTTCGCTCCGGCGAGTCCGCCACCGACGATGACGAATGTCTGGTCCGCGTCGACCACTTGAAGCCTCCTCGTGAGGGTGCCGCCACATATGCCGCCCACATGCGCCGCACTGTGAGCCTCCCGCACGCAGCGTGATGCGGGAAGGGGGGGTGACCTTCGGCGCCCCGATCTTGACCCGTTCGGGGACGGTTCAGGACACGCAGGGTCACCAACGTTTCACATACGCCCCGTCAGCCTCGCATGCAACCACCGCGCGGAGGCGTCGGTGAGCGAGGCGATCTGATCGACGATCACACGCTTGCGGGCGTGGTCGTCACCGGCCGTGTCGAACAGCGTCCGGAACTGCGGGTCGAGGCCCTCCGGCGCGCGGGCGGTGAGTGCCTCGGCGAGTTCGGCCACGACGATCCGCTGCTCGGCGCGGATGCGCTCCTGCTCGGCGCGCTGCATGACGTACCGGTGCGCGATGGACTTCAGTACCGCGCACTCCAGCCGGGCCTCGCGCGGTACGACGAGTTCGGCGCCGTAGCGGGTGAGCCGGCCGGTGCCGTACCGCTCGCGGGTGGCGCTCTCCGCGGCCAGGCAGAACCGGCCGATGAGCTGGCTGGTGGCGTCCTTGAGGCGGGCCTGGGCGACCGCGGTGCCGTCGTAGCCGTGCGGCCACCACTCCTCGGCCCGGAGACGGTCGAGGGCGGCGGCGAGTTCGGCGGGGTCGGTGCCGGCGGGCACGTATCTGCCGACGGCGACGGCGAAGACCTCCTGCCGTTCGGACTCGGCGTGCAGGCGGTCGGGGTCGATGTGACCGGCGTGCAGGCCGTCCTCGACGTCGTGCACCGAGTAGGCGACGTCGTCGGACCAGTCCATGACCTGGGCCTCGAAGCAGGTGCGGGTGCCGGGGGCCTCCTTGCGGACCCAGTCGAAGACGGGCCGGTCGTCCTCGTACACGCCGAACTTCGGGGAGGCCGGGTCGGTGGGGTGCGCGCCGCGCGGCCACGGGTACTTGGTGGCGGCGTCGAGGGCGGCGCGGGTGAGGTTGAGGCCGACGGAGCCCTCGGGGGTGAACCGCTTGGGCTCGATGCGGGTGAGCAGCCGCAGGGACTGGGCGTTGCCCTCGAAGCCGCCGCAGTCGTCGGCGAACTCGTTCAGCGCCTGTTCGCCGTTGTGGCCGAACGGGGGGTGACCGAGGTCGTGGGACAGGCAGGCGGCTTCCACCAGGTCCGGGTCGCAGCCGAGGGCCGCGCCCAGTTCGCGGCCGACCTGGGCGCATTCGAGGGAGTGGGTGAGGCGGGTGCGGGGGCTGGCGTCCCAGGCCTGGCTGTGCGTGCCGGGGGTGACGACCTGGGTCTTGCCGGCGAGCCTTCTGAGAGCGGCGGAGTGCAGGATGCGGGCGCGGTCGCGCTGGAAGGCGGTGCGGCCGGGGCGTTTGTCGGGCTCGGGGGCCCAGCGGTCGGCTGACGCCTGGTCGTAGGCCGGAGGGGGTGCGGGTGCGGGGACTGCCATGGGTCGACAGTACGGGTTGGTGGTGACGAAACGGGGGTTGTGGGGCGCCTACTCGTCTGCCGGGTCAGGGTGCGTTCGCGCTTGCGGGTGCGTGGGGGCTGGTCGCGCAGTTCCTCCCCCAGCACCCCGGAGAAGGCGGGTCCACTGGCCGACCGCCCACCCGCAGCGGTTCACGCGCCCCTAGGCGGCCGCCGTCACCGGGGTTCCCAGGGCCTGCTCGTAGCGGTGGAGGATCAGCTCGGCCATCGCGGGGTGGGCTCCCAGGGGGGCCGCCACCACGCCCGGCGCCGCTGCCGCGCACTCCGTCGCGAAGCGGCCCGGGGCCGTGAAGCAGGAGGCCACGGCGATGTGACGGCGCCCCCTCGCGCGCAGGGCGGTGACCGCTTCCGGGACCGTCGGGGCCGCCGCCGAGGCGTAGGCGGGGAGGACCGGGACGCCCAGGCGGGCGGCGAGGAGGTCGGCCATGCGGTCCGTGTCGGCCCTGGACTCCGGGTCGCGGGAGCCCGCCGCCGCCAGGACCACCGCGCTCGCGGGGCGGGGGCGCCAGCCCGCCTCCAGCAGGCGGGTGTGCAGGGTGTCGGCCAGCAGGGGGTGCGGGCCCAGTGGGGCGGCGACCCGGGTGCGGGCCCGGGCGGCGGCCGCCGCCTGCGGGATGTCCCGCTTGACGTGGTAGCCACGGCCGAGGAGCAGCGGGACCAGGACGGCCCGGGCGTCACCGAGGGCGGCGAGGGTGTCGGGGAGGAGCGGTTCGTTCAGTTCGATGTGACCGAGGTGCACGGGCAGGCCGGGGCGCAGGGCGCGCACCCGGTCCTGGAGCGCCCGTACGGTGCTGAGCGCGCGCGGGTCGCGGCTGCCGTGGGCCACCAGGACCAGGGCGGGCGGGCCGGGGCGCGGGGAAAGGTCGGTCACCGTCATAGGAGGATCCTCACCGGAGGAGATTGCGCGGCCGTTGCCTGACCGTCACGGCTGTTTTCCGGCGCTTCACGGTACGGACCCGCGCGGTGTGAGCGAACCGGAACGCCCCGGGCCGCGTCCTCCATGGTCGAAGCCGACAGGGCCTGACAGGGGCCGACAGGGGGGAACCCGATGAAGATCCGCCGACCGCGGCTGCCGCGCACCCGTACCGGCCGGCGGCGGCTGGTGCAGGGTGTGGTGGCCGGCTGCGTGCTGGCGCTGCTGCCCGCCACCTGGTTGTACGTGTCGACGGCGGACCGGCTGCGGACGGTGGCGGACGTGCCGCGCACCGACGTGGCCGTGGTCTTCGGCGCGGGCCTGTGGGACGGCGAGCCGTCGCCGTACCTCGCGCACCGTCTGGACGCGGCGGCGCGGCTGTACCGGCAGGGGCGTGTCAGAGTGGTCCTCGTCACCGGCGACAACAGCCGCAAGGACTACGACGAGCCGGACGCCATGCGTGCCTACCTCACCCGGCACGGCGTCCCGGGCACCCGCGTCGTCACCGACTACGCGGGCTTCGACACCTGGGACTCCTGCGTCCGCGCGCGGAAGATCTTCGGTGTGGACCGGGCCGTACTGATCAGCCAGGCGTTCCACATCCGGCGTGCGGTGGCGCTGTGCGAGGCGGCGGGGGTGACGTCGTACGGCGTGGGGGTCGACGACAAGCACGACGTGACCTGGTACTACGGCGGGACACGGGAGGTCTTCGCGGCGGCGAAGGCGGCGCTGGACGTGGTGTTCGAGCCGGACCCCCAGTTCCTCGGGCGGAAGGAACCCGGCGTGGCCCGCGCGCTGGCCGGCGGCCGCTGAGGCGTCCGGCGGGCCGGTGAACAGGCGGGCGCGGCGGCCGGGTT
>NZ_JBEYFC010000460.1:0-2481 GCF_040634175.1 Streptomyces sp. NPDC007162 | reverse complement strand
TCGCCGTGGGGCGGGTTCGCCGTGGGGCGGGTTCGCCGTGGGGCGGGTTCGCCGTGGGGCGGGTTCGCCGTGGGGCGGGTTCGCCGTGGGGCGGGTTCGCCGTGGGGCGGGTCGCGCACCGCGGCGGTCGTGCGGCGGGAGGTCACCGCCCCGTCGGCCTCCGGTGCCGGAGCCAGTCGCCGCCGTCGATGCGCCCGCCCCGGGCGCGCAGCCGCTCGGCGACGACCGGTCCGGCGACGTACACCCGGGCCCGCAGGACGGCCCCGTCCCGGAGTCGTACGGCCTCCCGCTCGACGCGCACGTACAGGCTCGCGGGATCGCCCGGCACGCACTCCTCCAGCGCGTCGAGTTCCAGGAGGAGCCGGTCGTACGACTCGGGCCGCACGGTGACGAGTTCGCCGCTGACCAGGCCGGTTCCGCCGGGTTCCGCGACGGCGTACGGGTAGCCGGGTCCGTCGTAGAGCACCGCGCCGGCGAGGCGGCCCGGTTCCTCCGTCTCCGTGCGGCCGCGCAGGAACGCGTCGTGGTTGGGTTCGCCCGGCCGGAGGGTGCCGTAGACGAAGAACGGGAGGTGGTGGGGGTTCCGGACGGTCACAGAAAGGATTCTCCACCCACGCCGTCCCCACACACATCTCCATGGAGGCGCTATGGACATGACATGTCATGGCCCCTTAAATCTGTCTCGTCATCAGCGCCACCCCCACGCCTTCGAGGCACTCTCCGAGGAGACTGATGAGCCGGACCCGGAACACCCGCGTTTCCCGTCTCGCCACCGCCGGCGTCGCCGCCACCACCGCGACCCTGCTGGCCGCCGCACTCTCCCCCGCCGCCCACGCCGACGCCAGACCCACCCGGGCCACCGCGATCGCCCACGCGGCCGAGGCGCTCCTCCAGCACGCCGCCGGCCTCGGACTCACCTCCGCCGAGGGCACCTCGGTCCGGGACGTGATCGTGGACAAGAGCGGCGCCCAGCACGTCCGTTACGACCGCACGTACCGCAAGCTCCCGGTGCTGGGCGGCGACTTCGTGGTCCACCTCAGGGCGGACGGCGCGTACCGCGGCGCCGACCGGGCGACCCGCAGCACGATATCCCTCGCCTCGGTCGTGCCGGAGATATCCGCCCCGAAGGCCGCCGACCTCGCGGTGAACGCGCTGCGGGCGGCGAACCTCGGCGACGCGCTGAAGCAGGTGCAGGCCAAGCCGCAGCTGGTCGTCGACGCCCTGCACGGCACCCCGAAGCTGGCCTGGCGCACCAACGCCGTCGGCAAGGACTCACTCGGCAACCCGGTCGCCCGCACCGTGCTGACGGACGCCCGCACCGGCGCCCAGATCGACGCCTGGGACAGCATCGAGACGGCGACCGGTGACGGCAAGTCCCTGTACAGCGGCACGGTTCCGCTGGAGACGACGCAGTCCGGGTCGTCGTACAACCTCACCGACCCGACCCGTGGCAACACGTTCACCGGGGACGCGGCCAACAAGACCGACCTGTGCATCTTCGGCATCTGCATCAGCCGGGCGCCCAACACGGTGTTCACGGACGCCGACAACCACTGGGGCACGGGCGTCACCTCGGACCGCTCCTCGGCGGCCGTCGACGCCCAGTACGGCACCAACGAGACCTGGGACTACTACAAGAACGTCCACGGCCGCAACGGCATCGCCGGTGACGGCAAGGGCTCGTACAACCGCGTCCACTACGGCAGCAACTACAACAACGCCTTCTGGGACGACAGTTGCTTCTGCATGACGTACGGCGACGGTGACGGGACCACCTTCGGGCCGCTGGTGGCCCTGGACGTGGCGGGTCACGAGATGACCCACGGGGTCACCTCCAAGACGGCGGCGCTGACCTACACCGGCGAGTCCGGCGGCCTGAACGAGGCCACCTCGGACATCCTCGGCACGCTGGTGGAGTGGTACGCGAACAACTCGTCCGACCCGGGCGACTACCTGATCGGCGAGAAGATCGTCCGCTCCGGCTTCGGCAAGACGGCGCTGCGGTACATGGACCAGCCCTCCAAGGACGGGAGTTCGGCGGACTACTGGAGTTCCTCGGTCGGGAACCTGGACGTGCACTACTCCTCCGGCGTCGCGAACCACTTCGCCTATCTCCTCGCGGAGGGCAGCGGTGCGAAGACGATCAACGGCGTGAGCTACAACTCGCCGACGTACAACGGCTCGACGGTCACCGGGATCGGCCGGGACAAACTGGGTGCGATCTGGTACCGCGCACTGACGGTCTACATGACGTCCTCGACGAACTACGCGGGCGCGCGGACGGCGACCCTGAACGCCGCGAAGGACCTCTACGGCGCCGGCAGCACCGAGTACAACGCGGTGGCGGCGGCCTGGAGCGCGGTGAACGTCAACTGAGCGGACCGCGGGACGCCTGACGGGCCGAACAGCCCGACGCCCCGGCGCGGGTGCGGCTGTACGCCGACGGCAGCGCCCTTCGGGTGGAGGACAGCGGCGTCGGGC
>NZ_JBEYFC010000459.1:0-7180 GCF_040634175.1 Streptomyces sp. NPDC007162 | reverse complement strand
CGGGCCAGGTCGCAGGCACCGGGTGGGCGCTCCGGCGGGCGGGGGCAGCGCGAGGGGCGCACTGCACGCGGTGCGCGCCCTGGCAAGCGCCCCCAGGGGCGGCTCGGCCGTGTCGCCGGTGCGGGCCAACGCCCCCATGGGCGGCGCGGTCGACCAGGCACGGCTCGGCGCGGCCCTGGGCCGGCTCGCCGGTACGCCGGTGGAGCGGATCCTCGCCCGCCCCGAGCTCCCGGCCGCCCGCGCCCTCACGGAGCGCGGGGTGTCCGCCCGTACGATCGACGGCTTCCTGCGCCCGCTGCTGGCGGCCCTGCTGTGCGATCCCGAGCTGACGACGTCCAGCCGCTGCGCGGACCTCGCGCTGCGCTCCTTCGCGAGCGGGCGGCTGTGCCTGCCGGAGGGCGGCGCGGACGTCCTCCCGGACCTGCTCGCCCGGGCCCTTCCGCCGGGCACCGTGCACACCGGGGTGCGGGCCACCTCGGTCTCGACGACCTGCGTGCGGACGGCGGAGCACGGCGAGATCCGCTGCCGGGCGGTGCTGCTGGCGACCGACGCCCGCGCGGCCGCCGAGCTGCTGCCGGGCCTGCGGGTGCCGGACTTCCACGAGGTGACGGTGGTCCACCACACGACCGACGAACCGGCGAGCCTGACCACCGGGGCGTCGCTCCTGCTCGACGCCGACCGCAGCGGCCCGGTCTCGCACACCTCCGTCGTCAGCAACGTCGACCCGAGCCGGGCGCCCCAGGGCCGCGCCCTGATCTCCTCCACGGTCCTCGGCTCCCCGCCCGCCGACGTCGACACGGCGGTCCGCATGCACCTGGCGCGGCTCTACGGCACGTCGACGCGCCGCTGGGAGACCCTCGCGGTCCACCACACCCCCGAGGCGCTCCCCGCCATGCGTCCCCCGCACGACCTGCGCCGCCCGGTCCGCCTCCTGGCCGGCCTCTACGCCTGCGGCGACCACCGGGACACCAGCACGGTCCAGGGAGCCCTCCACTCGGCCCACCGGGCCGCGGCGGCGATCCTGGCGGACCTGGGCGCAGCGGGCTCCATGCACAGCGCGGAAACCATGCAACCCCGAGCGGCGTAGAAACGCAGGGGCGCGGGGTTGCATTCGATTCGCTGCCGAACAGCGCCCCGAAAGGGGCGCTGGGGGTACCCCCGGCCGAAGGCTGGGGGAGGAACTGCGCGACCAGCCACGACGACGCCGCACCGCCGAACGACACCGTCGTGGCTGACGTCAGTTCAACGCCGCCACCTTCTCCCGGTACCCCTTCACCGGCGCCGCGTCCTTGTACGGCTCCAACCGGCGTTCGAAGTCCCTGACGTACTCCGTCGCCCGTACCGACCGCATCTCCGCCGCCGCGCCCGCCGCCTCCGCCCCGAGCGCGCAGGCCTGGTCCAGTTCACCGAGGCCGAGGCGGGCGGTGGCGAGGACGACCCGGCAGAACAGGCGGCTGCGCGCATAGGAGGGCGCACGGAGTTGCAGCGAGCGCTCCGCGTGCTGCGCGGACGCGCGGAACTGCTGGAGGTCCCGGTGGCAGTGCCCGAACTCGTCGGCGAGCTGGGCCTCGTCGAAGAAGCGCGCCCAGTGGGGCACGTCGTCGCCGGGACGGGCCGCCTCCAGGGCGCGTTCCGCGCGGACCAGTGCGCCGGTGCACGCCCGTACCTCGCCGAGCACACCGTGCGCCCGGGCCTCCGCCGCGTGCAGCAGCGCCTGGACCACCGGCGGGGCGTTCGTGCCGACCCCCTGCTGGGCGACGCGGGCCAGCTGCACCGCCTCCCGGCCGTGCCCCAGGTAGACCGCCTGGCGGCTCATGGTGACCAGGACGTAGGAGCCGTACGCCCGGTCCCCCGCCGCCTGGGCGAGCCGCAGCGACTGGACGAAGTAGCGCTGAGCGAGCCCGTGCGCCGCGATGTCGTACGACGTCCACCCCGCGAGCCGGGTCAGGTCGGCCGCCGCGCCGAACAGCCTGCGGCCGGTCTGTTCGCCGTACGTGCCGCGCAGCATCGGCTCGCACTCGTGCTCCAGATACCGCACCAGCGCCTGCCGGGCGTGCCCGCCGCCGTACGCGTCGTCGAGCGTGCGGAACAGTTCGCCGACCGAGCGGAGCGCGGCGATGTCGCCGCCGGTGACCTTCTGGCCGGGTCCGCGGTCGGTCCCCCCGCGTGGCCGCACCGGCAGGGCCGGCAGCTGCCTGGGCGCCGCCGGGCGGGTCTGCGCGGGCACCCGGGCCGCCGTCGCCGGGGCCGGCTCACCGCGGGCCACCCGGTCGTCGGCACGGCCGATCAGCCAGTCCCGGCTGGGGACCACGAGCCCGGCCGGGGTGAACGCGATCTTGCGGAGTTCGGCATGGCTGCCGGAGTCCTTGCGCCACAGCCCGCTGACGATGTCGACGGCCTCCTCGGGGGTGGCCGCGAACTCCAGCCCGGCGTACACCGGGGCACAGGCGTCGAGGCCCAGGTCCTGGGCGGTGAGCCGGCGGCCGAGGCGCCGGGTGAAGACCTCGGCGATCAGGGCCGGGGTGGTGCCGCGGGGCTGCTGGCCGCGCAGCCAGCGGGTGACCGATGTCTTGTCGTATCTGAGATCCAGCCCGTGTTCGAGGCCGAGCTGGTCGACGCGACGGGCCAGACCGGCGTTGGAGAACCCCGCTTCTGCGATGAGCGCGGCGAGCTGGCGGTTGGGGGTGCGCTGCGCGGGTCGGTCCGTCATCTGGAGTGCGGTCTCCTGCCTTCTGGCTCAGCTCGGTAGCTTGTGCCCGGATTGCCGGTGAGCAGCCCTTTTGGCGCTCATGGACGGCGCGAATGTAGCGGAGAGTGAGCACCTGATCGCACACTTCCACATTCATTCATCCGATCGTGTGAGGATTGACCCCAGGGCTGACGCGTGACCGGCGGACGTACAGTGGCTTGGGCGCGTTATGTGCCTGACATACCCGTCGCCAAGGGAGGCGCTTGCCGTGAGTGAGTTGCGGTTCGTCCGAATGGGGTTCGGCGCGGACGCCGTCGAGTACCAGGAGGCGTGGGACGAGCAGCGCCGGGTGCACGCGGCACGGTTCGCCGACGAGACCCCCGACACGGTGCTGCTGCTCGAACACCCCCCGGTGTACACGGCCGGCCGCCGTACCGCGGACAACGAGCGCCCCCTCGACGGCACCCCGGTCATCGACGTGGACCGCGGCGGCAAGATCACCTGGCACGGCCCGGGCCAGCTGGTCGGCTACCCGATCCAGAAGCTGCCGCGCCCGGTGGACGTGGTCGCCCACGTCCGGCGGCTGGAGGAGGCGCTGATCCGCGTCTGCGCCGAGTTCGGCCTGGAGACCACCCGGGTGGAGGGGCGCAGCGGGGTGTGGGTGCTCGGGGACCCGGTGGAGCAGCGGCCGGCGCTCGGAGGGCTCTCCCTGGACTTCGACCCGCGGCTGCACGACGAGGAGTTCGACCCGCGCCTGAACGGTCCCGAGTACGCGCCCTCCAACGCGGGCCAGCGCCGCGAGGACCGCAAGATCGCCCAGATCGGCATCCGGGTCGCCAAGGGCGTGACCATGCACGGCTTCTCGTTCAACGTGAACCCGGACATGAAGTGGTTCGACCGGATCATCCCGTGCGGCATCCGGGACGCCGGCGTCGCCTCCCTCGCGTCCGAACTGGGCCGGGACGTGACGATCGAGGAGGTGCTGCCCGTGGTGGAGCGGCACCTGAAGGACATCCTGGAGAACGCGGAACTCGCGCCGAGGGTGATCGAGAAGACACCTGCGGCCTGACTCCGCCCGGCAGGCATTCGAATCCACGGGCGTACGCTGGAGCACGCCGAAGAATCAACGCTAGGGAGCCGGTCGTGTCCGCAGTCGCACCCGACGGACGCAAGATGCTGCGCCTGGAGGTCCGCAACAGCCAGACCCCCATCGAGCGCAAGCCCGAGTGGATCAAGACCCGGGCGAAAATGGGCCCCGAGTACACGAAGATGCAGAACCTCGTGAAGAGCGAGGGGCTGCACACGGTCTGCCAGGAAGCCGGCTGCCCGAACATCTACGAGTGCTGGGAGGACCGCGAGGCGACCTTCCTCATCGGCGGCGACCAGTGCACCCGGCGTTGCGACTTCTGCCAGATCGACACCGGCAAGCCCGAGGCCCTGGACCGTGACGAGCCGCGCCGCGTGGGCGAGTCCGTGGTCACCATGGACCTGAACTACGCCACCATCACCGGGGTCGCCCGCGACGACCTGGCGGACGGCGGGGCCTGGCTGTACGCCGAGACGGTCCGGCAGATCCACGCGCAGACGGCGCAGCGCGAGGGCGGCCGCACCAAGGTCGAGCTGCTGGCCCCCGACTTCAACGCGGTCCCGGAGCAGCTCGCCGAGGTCTTCTCCGCCCGCCCCGAGGTCTTCGCGCACAACGTCGAGACGGTGCCCCGCATCTTCAAGCGGATCCGCCCCGGCTTCCGTTACGAGCGTTCGCTGAAGGTCATCACCGAGGCCCGCGACTTCGGCCTGGTCACCAAGTCCAACCTCATCCTCGGCATGGGCGAGACCCGCGAGGAGGTCAGCGACGCGCTGCGCCAGCTGCACGAGGCGGGCTGCGAACTGGTCACCATCACCCAGTACCTGCGCCCGAGCGTCCGGCACCACCCCGTGGAGCGCTGGGTGAAGCCGCAGGAGTTCGTGGAGCTGAAGGAGGAGGCCGAGCAGATCGGCTTCTCCGGTGTGATGTCCGGGCCGCTGGTCCGCTCCTCCTACCGGGCCGGACGCCTCTACCAGATGGCGATCGAGAAGCGCGGCGCGTTCGTCGCCGCACAGGCGGTCTGACCCGCCACCCGGGTTGTGTGAATTCACGCACAAGGAGCTACTGGTCAGTAATGACCGAATGGACGCGGTCCTGGCCGTCCTCGCTGATGAGGGCGTGCACCGGGGCCGCGTCGGCGTTCCGGGGGCGCGCATCGAGGCTTCATTGGCGTTTGACCGGTCGGTCACGCCCTGGTAACACCGAACAGTGACGCTGGTATCACAGCACGTACACCCACTCCGAGGGGGACCTCCACCATGCAGGCCGCGCCCGTCCGCGCCACCGCCATCCCGTCCTTCACCGACGCGCTGCGCGCCGTCGAGTCGCTGCTGCTGAGCAGCGGCCAGCGCACCGCGCGCCGCAACGCGTGGACCTCCGTGCTCGAGGACCGCCGTCGCGCCAAGGACCGGGTCGAGGCGCAGCTCTTCCTGGAGCAGGCCGCCGGCCGCTCCTGACCCCCGTCCCGCGGGCCTTCCCGGGACACTGCCGTCGTAGCCGCTCCCAGAGCCACGTAGACTTCGGGACATGGCGAGGAAGGAACCCGCAGCGGATGCTGCGAATGCCGGGCGACTGAAGCAGATCGCCCTTACGTACAAGATGACCCGCAAGGCCGACAAGACGATCGGTCTTGTGCTCGCGGGTGTCGGTCTCGGCACGCTCGCGGTCTTCCTCGTGATCGGCTTCTTGATCGGCCACCCTGTCTACCTGGGCATCCTGGGCCTGTTGCTCGGTTTCCTCGCGACGGCGATCGTGTTCGGCCGCCGGGCCGAGCGGGCGGCCTTCGGCCAGATGGAGGGCCAGCCGGGTGCCGCGGCCGCCGTTCTGGACAACATCGGGCGGGGCTGGACGACCACGCCGGCCGTCGCGATGAACCGCAGCCAGGACGTCGTGCACCGGGCCGTCGGCAAGGCCGGCATCGTCCTGGTCGCCGAGGGCAACCCGAACCGGGTGAAGACGCTGCTGGCCGCCGAGAAGAAGAAGATGGCGCGCATCGTCGCCGACGTGCCGGTGCACGACGTGATCGTCGGCACGGGTGAGGGCCAGGTCCCGCTGAAGAAGCTGCGGACGACGATGCTGAAGTTCCCGCGGGTGCTGACCGGCCCCCAGGTGACGACCACCAACGACCGGCTGCGGGCGATGGGCGACCTGATGTCCAACATGCCGCTGCCGAAGGGGCCCATGCCCAAGGGCATGCGGATGCCGAAGGGCGGCGGCGGCAGGACCCGCTGACCCACGACGTACGTTCCCGAAGGGGCCGCCCGGATCACTCCGGGCGGCCCCTTCGCCATGCAGCACTGGTCACGCACAGCCGGGACGCGTTCGGCAAGAGCCGGGCGTTGCCGATGACACGCCGCCGAACGGAGCATCACGGCGTTTATCGGGTCATCCGCTCCTAATCTTCCGCATGTGACAAAACGCCATATCACATACCTCGCGTGCGGTACCGCCCTCTGCGGTGCCCTCCTCGGCGCCGCTCCGGCGTCCGCCGCCCACCACGTGCACTGGGTGCGTCCGGGTGAGTCGATCCAGAAGGCGGTCGACGCCGCCCAGCCCGGCGACACGGTTCTCGTCATGGCCGGCACCTACCGCGAGAGCGTCAAGGTGACCACGCCCGGTCTGACCCTGCGCGGCATGGGCCCGGCGACCGTGCTGGAGCCCGCCAAGAAGGCCAGGGCGACCAAGCCCGGCAAAGCCGCCAAGCCCGGTAAGCCCGCCAAGCCCGGTAAGCCCGCCAAGCCCGGTAAGGCCGGCAAGAAGGCCGCCGCCCAGAAGTCCTGTGCGGAGATGGGCAACGGCATCTGCGTGGTCGGCACCAAGAGCAAGCCCGTCGAGGACGTGACCATCGCCAGGATGACCGTGACCGGGTTCTCCCGGATCGGCGTCATGGCCGTCGGCACGGCCAACCTGAACGTGCACGGCGTGGCCGCCGTGAAGAACGGTCAGTGGGGCATCGCCGAGGAGCGCTCGGTGCACAGCACCTACCGCGACAACGTCGCCCGGAACAACGGCGACGCGGGCCTGTTCCTCGCCAACTCCGTCACGGCGGAGAAGGGCGCCACCGACACCGCGGGCACGGTCGTCGAGCACAACCTCCTGGAGGGCAACCGGATCGGCGTCACCGTGCGCCGGCTGCGCAACCTCACCGTCGCGGACAACTCGGTCACCGGGAACTGCGCGGGCGTGTTCGTCGTCGGCGACGAGAACAAGCCGAAGGCCGGCAACATCACGGTCACCGGGAACCAGGTCGTCAAGAACAACAAGTACTGCCCGAAGACCGCCCGGCTGTCCTTCCTCCAGGGCTCCGGCATCGTGCTGACCGGCGCCGAGAACACCCTGGTCACCAGGAACGAGGGAAGCGGGGATCCGACGCTGGTGCTCGGTTTCGTCACCGAGGAGGGCGGCCC
>NZ_JBEYFC010000458.1:0-7184 GCF_040634175.1 Streptomyces sp. NPDC007162 | reverse complement strand
GGAGGAGTACCCGGTCTCCCGGTTCCGGCTCACCACCGGCGGGATGTTCGTGCTGCTCATACGCCGTACGGAAATGACCTGAATCACAGCGCCCACCGGGGCAGCCGGGCTTGCTCCACACTTCCATACGCCGTACGGTATCAATTCCATACGGCGTATGTTTCCGTACGGCGCCACGGCATCGACCTGCGCAGCGCGCCCTTGCCCATCCCCCTCCACGCAGAGGAGCAAGCCATGACCACGCACTCCGCGAACGACCTTCGCCCCATCCGGTCCCCGCGCGGGGTCCCCCTGCTCGGCAACACGCCGCAGATCCCCGCCACCAACCCGGTGGAGTACTTCAACGAGCTGTCCAAGCAGTTCCCCGAGGGCATCTACGGCATGGACATCGCCGGTATCGAGCAGGTCTTCGTCTACGACCCGGACCTGGTGGCCGAGGTCTGCGACGAAACGCGGTTCTTCAAGCAGATCGACAAGACGCCACTGAGCCACGTGCGGGACTACGCAGGGGCGGGCTTGTTCACGGCCCACCAGCACGAAGAGGAATGGGCCATGGCCCACCGGATCCTCCTGCCGGCCTTCAGCCAGCGCGCCATGAAGACCTACTACGGGCAGATGCTGGAGATCGCCCAGAACCTGGTCGGCAAGTGGGAGAGCCGGGAGGGTCGGCCGGTCAACATCACCGACGACTACACCCGACTCACCCTGGACACCATCGCCCTGTCGGGATTCGGCTACCGGTTCGACTCCTTCGGCAAGGAGGAACTGCACCCCTTCCTCAACGCACTGCTGGGTGCACTGATGGAATCGCTGCGGCGTTCTCAGGAACTGCCGATGATGACCAAGCTCCGCAAGGCGGACGACCGGAGGTACCGCGACAACATCCGGCTCATGCAGGACCTGGTCGAAAGCGTGATCAAGGAGCGCCGTGAGGGGAAGGGCACCGGTGAGGAGGACCTGCTCGGCCTGATGCTGGAGGCCACCGACCCCGAGACCGGCAAGCTGCTGGCCGACGACAACGTCCGCGACCAGGTGGTGACGTTCCTGATCGCCGGTCACGAGACCACCAGCGGCCTGCTGTCCTTCGCCACCTACTCGCTGATGCGCAACCCGCACGTCCTGGCCCAGGCGTACGCCGAGGTGGACCGCCTGCTGCCCGGTGACACGGTCCCGGACTACGACACGATCATGCAGCTTGACGTGATCCCGCGGATCCTGGAGGAGACCCTGCGCCTGTGGGCTCCGATCCCGATGATCGGCAAGGCGCCCCTCGACGACACGGTCATCGGTGGCCGGTACGAGCTGAAGAAGGGGACCAGGGCCAACATCCTGATGGGCGCGCTGCACTCCCACTCCAAGGCGTGGGACCGGCCGGAGGAGTTCGACATCGACCGGTGGCTGCCGGAGAACCGTGTCCAGCAGCACCCGCACGCGTACAAGCCGTTCGGCAACGGTGTGCGTGCGTGCATCGGCCGGCAGTTCGCGCTGACCGAGGCCCGCCTGGCCCTCGCGCTGGTGCTGCAGAAGTTCAGGTTCTCCGACACCGCCGACTACAAGATGGACGTCCGTGAGGCGCTGACGCGTAAGCCCGGCGACTTCGAGCTGGTCGTCCGCAAGCGCCAGGAGCACCAGCGGACCGTCTTCGGTGCCGCGGACCTGCAGACCGGCGACGCGCAGGCACAGACAGCGGTCAGCGGCGTCGGGGTGAACCTGACCGTCGCCTACGGCTCCAGCCTGGGCTCGTGCGAGGACCTGGCGCGCACCATCGCCGACCGTAGCGAGCGCTCCGGCTTCGGCACCACCCTGGTGAGCCTGGACGAGCTGGGCGACAGCCTGCCCACCGAGGGCCTGCTCGCCGTCGTCGCCGCCAGCTACAACGGCAAGGCCCCCGACAACGCCCAGCGCTTCGACGACCTGCTGGCAGCCGGTCTGCCGGAGGGTGCGCTGTCGAATGTGCGGTTCGCGCTGCTGGGCGCAGGCAACACCCAGTGGGTGGCCACCTACCAGGCCTTCCCCAAGCGGATCGAGGAAGGGCTGCTGGCCGCCGGCGCCACCCCGGTCGTCGAGCGCGGTATCGCGGACGCCGCCGGTGACTTCGACGGCATGGCCACTCGGTGGATGGACAACCTGTGGGCCACCCTGGCCGAGGAGTACGCCGCCGACACCTCCCAGGCGAGCGGCCCGCGCTACCAGGTCCAGCTGCTCACCGAGTCCGACGTGCGCCCCGCCATCGTCTCCGAGCAGGCGTATCCGCTGACCGTGGTGGCCAACGAGGAGCTGGTGGCGGACGCGACGGGTCTGTGGGACTTCAGCATCGAGCCGCCGCGGCCCTCGGCGAAGTCCATCACCTTCGAGCTGCCGGAAGGTGTCACCTACGACACCGGCAACCACCTGGCCGTCTTCGCCAAGAACGAACTCGCCCTGGTGGAGCGCGCGCTGAGGCGGCTCGGTGTCGAGTACGACCAGGTGCTCCGGCTCGACCAGCCGGCCGGTGGCCGCACCCACCTGCCGGTGGGCACCCCCGTCACCGCCGGCATCCTGCTCACCGAGTTCCTGGAACTGCAGGACGTGGCCACCCGCTCCCAGATCCAGACCCTGGCCGAGCACACCGACTGCCCGTGGACCCGGCCGCAGCTCCAGGCGTACACCGCCGACACCGAAGAGGCGAAGGAGCGCTACCAAAAGGAGATCCTCGGCAAGCGCATCTCGGTGCTGGGTCTGCTGGAGCGCTTCCCCGCGGTCGAGCTGCCGCTGGCGGTCTTCCTGGAGATGACGGGCCCGATCCGTCCCCGCTTCTACTCCATCTCCTCCGCCCCGTCGGCCAACCCGCGCCATGTGCGCCTGACCGTCGGCCTGCTGGAGGGCCCGGCCCTGTCCGGCGACGGCCAGTACCGCGGCACCTGCTCCGCCTACATCGCCGGCCTCGAGCCCGGGGACGTCGTCTACGGCTACGTCCGCGTGCCCTCCCCGACGTTCGCCCCGCCCGCCGACCCCACCACGCCGCTGATCCTCATCGGCCCCGGCACCGGCATCGCGCCGCTGCGCGGCTTCCTGGAGGAGAGGGCGACGCAGCACGCAGGCGGCACCCAGGTGGGCCTGTCCCAGGTGTTCGTCGGCTGCCGCCACCCCGAGCACGACTACTTCTACCGCCGGCAGATGCAGGACTGGGAGCAGGCAGGCATCGCACAGATCCACACCGCCTACTCCGCGGTGACCGGCCACCCCGCCCGGTTCGTGCAGAACGCCATCGCGAACGCCGCCGACACGGTGTGGCAGGCCATCCAGGACGGCGCGTACATCTACGTCTGCGGTGACGGCCGCCGCATGGCACCCGCCGTCCGTGAAGCCCTCGCCGCCATCCACCGCCAGAAGACCGGCAGCGACGACGAGACCGCTCAGCAGTGGCTCGCCCAGCTCGAAGCGGACGAGCGCTACCAGCAGGACGTCTTCGCCTGACCGTCGCACGCCGTCAAGGCGCGCTGCCCCCAGCCGCCGGGAGGCGTGCGGACGTCCTGCCTCCCGCACGCCTCCCGGCCCCACCAGCCATTCCGACACCCCACGGCACCCATGGCCCCAACCATCGGGCCGTGCCGCTCACCGAAAGCAGATCACCATGGACACCATGCTCGCCGGACGCTTCCACCTCGACAGCAAGAAGTTCGCCGTGGAAGAGGTCCCGATCCCCGTGCCGGGCCCGGGCGAGGTCCTCATCGAGGTCAAGGCCGCCGGCGTCTGCCTCTCCGACGTCCACCTGCTCGACGGCTCCCTCGTCCCGCTGTTCGCCACCTCCGACACGGTCACCGTCGGCCACGAGGTCTCCGGTGTCATCCACACCCTCGGCCCCGACCTCAGGCGCGGCCTGCCCGTCGGCACCCGCGTCACCCTGGAGGCCGGCAAGACCTGCGGGACGTGCGCCGGCTGCGTGCGCCGCCGCCCCTGCACCCAGATGCTCACCGCCGGCATCGACTACGACGGCGGCTGGGCCGAGTACGTGGTCGTCCGCGAGGACACCCTCATCCCCATCCCCGACAGCCTCCCCTTCGACCAGGCCGCGATCATCCCCGACGCGGTCTCCACCCCCTACGCCGCCGTCGTCGCCACCGCGGGCGTCCGTGCCGCCCAGTCCGTCGGCGTCTGGGGCGTGGGCGGAGTCGGCGCGCACAACGTACGCCTCGCCCGCCTGGTCGGCGCCGCCCCGATCATCGCCGTCGACCCGCTGCCCAGCGCCCGCGAGCGCGCCCTCGCCTTCGGCGCCGACCTCGCGCTCGACCCGGCGGCCCCCGACTTCGCCGACCAGGTCCGCGCGGCCACCGGCGGACGCGGCCTGGACTTCGCCTTCGACTGCGCCGGCGTGCCCGCCGTCCGCGACCAGGCCGCCTCCGTGCTCGGCCTGGGCGGCTCCCTGATCCTGGTGGGCATCACACCCCGGCCGCTCACCATCACCGAGGGCCTGACCTTCAACTACCTGCAGAAGCAGGTACGCGGCCACTACGGCGGCTTCCCCGAGTCCGTCTCCGAGCTCGTGCGGCTGACCGCGGCCGGACGCCTCGACCTGGCCCCCTCCATCACGGACCACATCCCGCTCATCGACGCCGCCGACGCGGTCAGCCGTCTGGAGAACAAGATCGGCGACCCGATCCGCCTCATCCTCGTCCCCTGACACCCGTCAGCAGGACACCAAGCCACCCTGGGCAGGGGTGAGTGGGCGCCGGTGCTTGAGGGTGCACCGGCGCCCACGATTTCCCAGCAGCCAGAACCCGTGGAGATGGAGCCATGCCCACCACCGAAGCATCGGGCCGCACTCCGCAGCGCAGCGACGCTCGTTCGAACCGCCGACGCATCCTCGATGCTGCTCAGCGGAGACTGCGGGACGATCCCGACGCGAGTCTCGACAGCATCGCGCTGGCGGCCGGCATCGCACGACGCACCCTCTACGGACACTTCTCCAACCGGCATGCGCTGATCGCCGAGTTGACGCAGGAAGCAGCCCGGGCCCTGCAACAGACGTTTGCCACAACCCGTATACCGGGTGCTGATCCGCTGGAGACAATGACGCGGATGGCCCTGGCGGCCTGGGCGGTGGGCGACCAGTACCGCATGCTGACCTCCTTGGGGCGACACCATCTGGGCGAGGAGATGGTCCGCGCCACCTTGGCACCGGCCCGCGAAGAGACCATCGCGGCCATACGCCGTGGCCAGCACGAAGGCGTGTTCGCGGACCACGTCCCTGCACCTGTCCTCGCCCAGGCACTGGAAGCCCTGATGCTGGTCCTCGCCGAGGAGAACACCACGCCCACCTGGGCTGACCCCACCGGTGAGGCTGCGGCGACCGCGTTCCTCGTCGCTGCCGGCGTAGCGCCCCAGATCGCATCGCGCCGAGTTCGGACCGTGTTGCGTGAGTGAGCGTGACGCCCGGTCGGGACGGCTGTACCCACTCGTCGACCAGCGTCGAACGAGACGCAGCTAGAGAAAGGGGCCGTGCCGTGTCACGTCGATCCCGTCCACATCGACGCGGACGCGCGTGCCTGCGGCACGAGGCTTCGGCCTCTTCATTGTCCCTGTGCCGCTGTTTCGCTTCTGTCCAGAGATTCACCCTTGTAGGAGTTCATTCATGCCCGCCATTCTGATCCACGGCGTACCCGACACCCACCATGTGTGGGACGGCGTGCGCGAGCATTTCACCCGCAGCGACGTGGAGGCTTGGGACCTGCCCGGTTTCGGTTCGCCGCGACCCGAGGGCTTCAACTGCACCAAGGAGGAATACGTCTCCTGGCTCATCGAGCGGTTGGAGGTAATGGGCGAGCCGGTCGACCTGGTCGGCCATGACTGGGGCTGCCTCCTCACCGCGCGCGTGGCTTCCGTACGGCCGGACCTGATCCGCACGTGGGCCGGCAGCAACGGTCCGGTCAGCGCCGAGTACGTCTGGCATCCCCTGGCCAAGCTGTGGCAGGACCCTGTCGCAGGCGACCGCTGGGCCAAGGAGTACGACGCGGCCGCGTTCGCCAAGGACCTGACCGACAACCTCCACATCCCGGCTGAGCTGGCCGAACAGACGACCGGCCGCGTGGACGAGACCATGCGCGACAGCATTCTCAAGCTGTACCGTTCCGCATTGACGGTCGGTGCGGAGTGGGAACCGGATCTGGCGGACCTGGCCGGACCGTCCCTGGTGTTCTGGGGGGCGTTCGACCCGGTCTGCCCCGTCGAGTTCGGCGAGAAGATGGCCGCTTCCGTGCGCGCCACCCGTTTTCTGAGGCTGGACAGCAGCCACTGGACGCCGATCCAGAAGTCGGCCGAGGTCGCCGCCGCCCTCGAGGAACACTGGAGCAGCTCCCGGGGGTGACTGGCGCGCCCCGACACGAGCGCCCGTGGGTGCGCTTCGGGCGGCGCTCACACTGTGCTGCCCGAAGCACGCCGGCGGCGGCTTCGTGGTGGCGTCGCTGACGTCCGGCTCACCGGCATCGATGAAAAGGCTCACCGGCTGAGAACCCGCTGAGCGTGGCGACCGATGCGGGCCCTCGGCCGATCTCGCGGCGGGTCCGACGCGATAGGGCCGTGGGCCTGGGCCGATGACACCACAGGCGACCCAGTCCGCAGGCAGGGGCCGCCATGCGCAACCGGTGTCCACGACCTCGTGGACCGCCGGCGGCCCGGCTGGCAGTGCGACGGTTGCCGTCGTACGGGGTCCATCGCGCCTCGGCCGGTGGCGGCGCACATCGCGCCGGACTTTCAGGCGAGATCGGGCAGCGGGCGCCGGGTGACGTCGTGCGCTTCGTCCGGGGGGAGGCCCAGCATGCGCAGGACCATCGCGGCCAGGTCGGAGGCGGCCTCGTCGCCGTCGAGGTCGGGGCGGGCCAGCCGCAGCGCGACCAGGGACATCAGGGTCCCGCCCAGAGCGGACAGGGCCGTGGTCGGGTCGATGCCGATGAAGCGGCCCGAGGCGATGCCGCGTTCCAGATCACGAAGCGCTCGTGGGGACAGGCCACGCTCGGAGTGGATGTGGGCCAGGCCGCGGTCGCGCAGGATCCGCATGAGCTCGGGGTGTGAGTCCGCCATCCGTGCGGTGAGCCGGAAACCCACCGCGACGAGCTCGGCGGGGTCCTCGATCCCTTCCACACGCTCGTCGATGACCTGGCCGAACTCCTCCAGGGCGTCGGTCACCGCGGCGTCGAACAGCTCCGTCT
>NZ_JBEYFC010000457.1:0-7199 GCF_040634175.1 Streptomyces sp. NPDC007162 | reverse complement strand
GCGGCTCCGAGGCCCGCAGGCACGTCCGCGAGGAGGTCCCCTTCTACACGGGCCGCCGCAAGGACGTCGCGGACCTGGTCGCGGGCCTCGCCTGAGACCGCCCCCGGCTCAGTGCCGGCCTGCCTTGCCCTTCAGGGAGTCCCGCAGGGTCTTCCCCCCGGCCCGGCCGGCCGGCGCCGCCGGCTTCGGCTCCGCGTGCCCGGCGCAGGACGCGCGCCGCTCGGGGAGCCTGCCCTCCAGCAGGTAGGCCTCCAGATACCCGTTGACGCACTTGTTGGGCCCGCCGCCGATGCCGTGCGTGCCCGCGTCCCGCTCGGTCACCAGCACCGAGTCGGCGAGCCGCCGGTTCATCTCCAGCGCACCCGCGTACGGCGTGGCCGCGTCCCGCTCGGCCTGCAGGATCAGCGTCGGCGGCAGTTCGCCGGGGCCCGTGCGGACGTCGAGGGCCCGCTGCCGGGGCACCGGCCAGTAGGCGCACGGCAGGTTCATGAAGGCGTTGTCCCAGGTCTCGAACGGCGCCACCCGCGCGAGCCTGGTGTTGTCCCGGTCCCAGGTCTGCCACTTCGCCGGCCAGGGTGCGTCGTTGCACTCGACGGCCGTGTAGACCGCGGTGCCGTTCTCCGCCGCGGCGGCCGAGCCCGGTGCCGGCGCGGCCAGCCGGATCAACGGCTTCGCGTCCCCCTTCAGGTACTTCGACAGCGCCTGGGCGCGGCTCGGCCAGTAGTCGTCGTAGTAACCGGCCGACAGGAACGCGCCCTGCAACTGCGCCGGTCCCACCTTCCCGCCGGCGGCTCGGGCCGCCAGCCGCCTGCTCGCCCGGTCGTAGCTGGCCTGCACCTTCGCGGGTGTGCCGCCGAGCCCGTACACGTCGTCGTGCCGGGCGATCCACTCCCGGTAGTCCGCCCAGCGGCTCTCGAACGCGGCCGACTGCTGCAGGTTGTTCCGGTACCAGATCTGCGCCGGGTCGGGGTCCACCGCCGAGTCCAGCACCATCCGCCGTACGTGCGAGGGGAACAGGGTCGCGTACAGCGCGCCGAAGTAGGTGCCGTACGAGGCGCCCATGAAGGTCAGCCGGTTCTCGCCGAGCGCAGCGCGCAGCACGTCCAGGTCACGGGCGTTGTTGAGGGAGGTGTAGTGGCGCAGCTTGCTCCCGGACCGCTTCAGGCAGCCCTTCGCGTACGCCTTCGCCTCCTTGATCCGGGCCTTCTTGTACGCCTCGGAGGGGTGCGTCGGCGACTGCGACGGCGCCTTGAAGAAGTGCTTGGGGTCGACGCACGACAGCGGTGCCGACCGGTCGACACCCCGCGGGGCGTAGCCGACCAGGTCGTAGGCGGCGGCGATGCGCTTCCACTCGGGCAGCACGCCGACCATCGGGAAGCCCATGCCGGAAGCGCCGGGGCCGCCCGGGTCGTAGACCAGGGCGCCCTGCCTCGGCACCTTGCGCTTGCTGTTGTGCGGGTCCTTGTGGGTGGCCCGGACCCGGCTGACGGTCAGCTTGATCCGCTTGCCGTCCGGGTGCGCGTAGTCCAGCGGGACGCTCAGCGTGCCGCACTGGAAGGTGTCGGGGAACTCCAGGTCGGCCGCGCACCGGCCGAAGTCGATGCCTTCCGTACGCGCGCGTGCGGCGGCCACCGAAGTGCCCCGCAGTTCGGCCGCCGCCGCGCCCGGGACGCGATCGGCGCTCCCGGCCGGGGCGGCGGCCAGGGTGGTCAGGATCAGTGACCCGGCTGCCGAGTACAGGACGGGGGCTCTCATGGCGTATCCCTTCGGTGCACGGCTGCGGTGGCGTGGCGGCATGGGCACCGCGGCGACTGCACGACAGCAATAAAAGGGATATTTCGACCGGTCGGCGGGGAAGGCAAGCACCATCGGGCGGTGTCGGCCCCAATGCCCCCTATGCGCCCCCGCTCACTCCCGAGGCAGCTGGTCCCGGTGTGCGAAGGCCGCACGCAGCTCCGGTTCACCGATCGCGCGGATCCCGCGGACGGCGACGGAGGCCAGCAGCGACTGGTCGTCCGCGGTGCGGTTCGCCCGCCGGCGCAGCACACCGAGCAACCGCTGCCCGGCCGGGGAGGCCCAGCGCGAGTACGGGTGCACCTCGACCCGGGCGATGGCCAGGCAGCTCAGGGTCAGGGTGAGGGGCAGCGCGAACCAGACGGCGACCAGGTCGCGCGGCATCCCGGTCGGAGTGGGCAGGGCGAGCGCGGCCATGCCGAGGCCGAGCACGGCCAGCGCGGCGGCCCGGACCTGACGGACCCCGGACGCGACCGTCGTCCGTGCCGCCGTGTCGGGCACCGCGAGCCCCGCCCGGACCAGACCCTCACCGAGGCTGCGCACGGCGTCCGCGCCGGCCGCGGCCGAGCGCACCGGCGCTATCCGGGACTGCCCCTCGGGCCCGATGGCCCCTATCACCGACCGCTCCATCTCGTCCCGCCCCCGCGGGTCCACGACGGTCGCCCAGCCGGTGTGCGCGAGCAGCAGCCGCTGCTCCCGGGCCATCGACACCAGCGTCAGATCGGCGACCCGGGCGGGCCCGCCGGACAGGAACGCGGCCTCGTACAGCGTCAGGTCGTGTCCCCGGCCCGCGTCCGTGTCGGCGGCCGCCGTCCGTACGGCGGCCAGGCACAGCCGGGTGCAGGCGGTGCCGGCGACGGCCCAGGCCAGGAGCAGGAGAAGGACCCAGAACATGACATGTTTCTATGCCAGGGGCCTCGGAATCGCCATGCCCTGTTCACATTCCGGACCGAGTGTTGTGGGTATGTGACGTTCCGTTTGCGGCGCAGGTCAGGGGCTGTCGGAGGCCGGCGGCGGACTGGTGGTGGCCGGGGGCAGGGTGTACGGCGAGGACGGCGACGGTGTCGGTGCCGGGGTCAGCGCCGGGGACGGTACGACCGGGATCGCGTCGCTCGGCGCGAAGACCTGCGGGGAGGCGGCGGGGGAGGGGGTGACCGCCAGCTGCTGCGCCAGCGCGGAGAAGTCGACGTAACCGGTCGCCTCCAGGACCTTGATGTGGTCCAGGACGGTGGTGTTGGCGTCGTCGGCGAGCGCGCGGACCAGGGTGTTCTGGGTGCCGGCGCGGACCTGGGCGACGACGGAGAACACCCGTCCGTGGGCCAGCCGCACCAGGTTCGCGAACTGCCGGTCGAAGTCCTGGCCCCGGGCGCCGGTGAGGGTGGCGAGCCACTGCTGCTGCTGGTCGTTCGGCTGGTTCGGAAGCGGTACGTCGAGCTGGGCGGCGACGCTGCGGACCTGGGCGTCGAGAGCGGTGTGCCCCGCCACGAGGTGCTGCCCGGCCGTGCGTACGGCCGCCGTGGTGCCCTTCTGCTCCGCCATCTCCCCGGCGGGCAGCTCCCAGAGTCCGGCGAGCCGCACCTTCACGATGAAGTCCCGGTCCAGCTCGGACAGCGGACCGTACCGGGTCGCCACGGTCTTCGCGCTGAGCACGCTCACCGCACCGGTCGGGTCCGCACGGTCGGCGTACGACCAGACGGGAAAGACCAGCGCGGCGATGGTCGCCGCGAGGCCGGTGACGATCAGCCCGGTACCGCTGAATATGCCTCTCCCCTGGACGGGGGGCCGGGGACGCGCTCGCATGATGCCTCCTGCACCGCACGGGGGTGGCTCCGCTGTGCGGGCTAGGCATATTACCGAGGGGAGGTCTGGGGCCGCGTCGGTGGTGTTCGGGCGCGGGTGCGCTCCAGCAGTCGCCGGCGCTCACGCCCTGTGCAGCAGTCCCGTCCGGCGGGGCGCCGGGCCGGCACGGTGCTGCCACCACGTCCGCAACCGCCGCTGGGACCCCCTGTCGCCCGGCCGGCCCTCCCGCAGCAGCTGCCCCGCGAAGTCCAGGGCGTCCCGCCGGTACCCCCCTGTCATCGGCCGCTCCTGCGCGTACGCCAGGAACGCCGTCCGGTAGCCGTCGCCCAGGATCTCCGGCAGCTCCGGTGCCACCTTCGCCACCACGTCCGCCCGCTTCCCGGCCAGTGCCCGCGCCTGCACCCCCATCCGCACCCGGTCGAACCCCTCCGGCACCGGCGTCCCCGCGACCAGCGAGGACAGGACCGCGGCCTGGGCGAGGCCGACCCGTTGCCGGGTGGCGTCGGGGACGGCGGCCACGGGCGTCACCTCGCCGGTGCGGACCTCGGCGGCGGCCACCGCCCCGCCCGCCGCCACGGCCGCCCGGATCGCCGACAGCTCACTCTCCAGTTCGGCCGGTTCCGGGAAGTTCTCGTCGCGTTCCAGCAGGACCCCCGGCGGCGCGACCCGGGACGCGAGGCCGGTCAGGATGTCCAGGACCGCCGGGGGCACCGGGTGGGCGTGGCTGTCGTGCCAGACGCCGTCCCGTTCGAAGCCGCCCGCGACATGGACGTAGGCGATCGCCTCGACGGGGAGTTCGCAGAGGGCCTTGGCCGGGTCCTCCCCGCGGTTGACGTGGTTGGTGTGCAGGTTGGCCACGTCGATCAGCAGCCGTACCCCGGTCCGGTCGGCGAGCTCGTACAGGAACTGCCCCTCGGTCATCTCCTCGCCCGGCCACGCGATGAGCGCGGCGATGTTCTCGACGGCGAGCGGCACGGGCAGCGCCGCCTGCGCGATGCGGACGTTCTCGCAGAGCACGTCGAGGGCGTCCCGGGTGCGTGGGACCGGGAGGAGATGGCCCGCCTCCAGGGACGGGGACGCGGTGCGCGGGCCGCCCGCGCGGACGAACGCGATGTGCTCGGTGACCAGCGGGGAGGCGAGTGCCTCCGCCCGCTCGGCGAGCGCCCTCAGCCGCCCCTCGTCGGGGTGGTCCGCGCCGCCGAGGCCCAGTGAGACGCCGTGCGGGACGACGGTCACCCCCCGCTCGCGCAGCCGCAGCAGCGACTCGGGGAGGTGCCCGGGGCAGGTGTTCTCGGCCACGACCTCGACCCAGTCGATGCCCGGCATCCGCTCCACGGCGTCCGCGATCTCCGGCCGCCAGCCGATGCCCGTGCCCAGCCGTTCCAAGGTCATGGTCGTCCCCCTCCTGCTCCGAGTGACGGGGGTATGGCCCCGGAGCGCGCCCGCGAACCCCGTTGCCTGCCGCTTCAGAGCAACATTTGAGGTTCGGGGTCGCGCCCCGGGGAGTCGGGGGGCTACCGGCCGACTCCGCCGACCGGGTCCTCCGGGTCGGGGCGCCCGGTGTTCACCGTGCCCGGCGCACCGGGCGAGGGCCTGGACGTGGTCTGCACGTTCCCGCCGGCCTGCGCGGCCGGCGCGGAGGGCACCAGCACCCCCGGCGCGGGTACGGCAGGACCGGTCGGGCTGGCCGTGGTCGCGTTGGCGACGTCGTTCGCGTTGGCCTCGAAGTCGACCTTGCCGGTCTTCTCCAGGATCGTGATGTGGTCGAGGACGGTCTGGTTGGTGTCGGAGGCCAGCTGCCGCACCAGACTGTTGCGGGTGGTGTTCCGCACGGTCCCGATCGCCGGGAAGATCTTGCCGTGCGCGGCCCGCAGCAGGTTCACGAACTTGTACTCGTACTCCGCGCCGGTCGCCGCCGACATCTCCTGGAGCCAGCCCTGCTGCTGTTCGTTGGGCACGTTCGGCAGCTCGACACCGAGCTTGGCGGCGACGATCCGCACCCGCCTGTCCAGGTCGGTGTGGCCGACGACCAGGTGGTCACCGGCCTCCCGGATCGCCCCGCCGGGCGCCCGCTGGATGGCCTGCTGGCCGGCCGGCAGCTCCCACAGTCCGGCCAGCCGGACCCGCACGATCAGGTCGCGGTCGGCGGCCGTGAGCGGACCCCACTCCGTGTCGACGGTCCCCGCCGCCACGTTCGCCTGCCCGGTGCCGGCCCGGTCGCCGTACGACCACACGGGGTACACGAGCGCGCCGACGGTCCCGGCGAGTGCCGCCAGAATGAGGGCCGTTCCGTTCGAACGCCGCAAGGATTCCTCCCCGTGTCGCTGGTTCAGTGCCAGGACGTACGGGCGGGTCCACGACGGTGTTCAAACAAACGGCAAAGTTTGTCAGGAAAGTTAAAAATCCTCAGCTCAGCGCAGTGCCGGATGGTCGGCGACCACCGTGCAGCTGCCCGGCGCGATCTCGGTGAACCCGGCGTCCCGCACCAACGGCAGCCCGCGCGCGGTCAGTTCGCGCCACTCGGCCGGTTCGGCGGTCCGCACGGCGAGCGGGAAGCCGGCGTCCCGCCAGGCCCGCCGCTCCGCCTCGGGCAGCGCCCACCAGGCCAGTTGGGCGCCGTGTCCGGCCTGTGCCATCGTCTTCCCGGCCGACATCTCCAACTCCGGGTTCAACCACAGCACGGGCGCGGACCGGTCGGCGCCGACGGGCGGCTCGGGGTCCTCCAGTTCGGTGCCGGACACCTGCAGCTTCGCCAGATCCTTGGGCCATCCGTCCAGGGGGACCGGCGGGAACACCCGTACCTCGGCGGACTTCCCGGTCAGCGTGATCCCGGGCAGTCCCTCGGCGCGCCGCCACTCGGCCCCCCGGGCCCGCCGCACGACCTTGCGGATCCGGGCGTCCTCCCAGTCCCGGACGGCCTGCGCCCACTCCCCGTCCCCGAGGGCCCGCTCATCGCTCAGCAGGTTCAGCACGGCCCTGGCGGCCGTCTCCAGGGCGTCGGTACGGCCGGGAGGGGCCGACTTCTCCAGCCGCACGACAAGGGGCAGGACGAACTGGGGTGCTTCGTCGCGACTGTTGGCCGAGACCTGGAAAGGAGCGCTCACCGCACCAACCCTACGGGGCGCCCGCCACCCCCGGCCCCGCCGTTCATCCCGAACAGGCGGTCCGCTGCGCCTCCTGCCACTCGCACCGGGGGCACATCGTGACCCCCTTGTACGACTCCGGGTACTCGGTCGGCTCCCGGCACAGCACACACTCGGCATACGGCGGCCCGTCCGCTCTGGGCGGCCGCGCGGTCCCCGAGACGGTGCAGTACTCGCCGTCGTCGCTCATGCCTCCAGCGTAGACACCGCAGCGCCACCACCCGCCCGATCTTTGCGCCGGCAACGGCCTGGAAGTGTGGCCGCTCCTCCTCGTGCGAGGCGCGCCACCGGCGCAGCGCATGCGGCAGGTCGTCACGCGTAGTGAGCCTGGTGTGATGCAGAACACTTTCGAGGGGCGTATGGCTGTTCGCTTCCCCCTCTGGCCGGGTTGGGCCTGGCCAGAAGGATACCGACGGTGACTAGCAGTGCTTGTTGAAGATTGCAGTACACCCCCGGCCGGGC
>NZ_JBEYFC010000456.1:0-7218 GCF_040634175.1 Streptomyces sp. NPDC007162 | reverse complement strand
GTAGCCGGCCCCTTTGCCGATCCGGGCACCGTCCCGGTTGACCGCGACGCTCCCGAGGACGACGACGTCGGAACGGCCGCTCGACCACCGCTACCGGGGCGAACACCCCGTCCGGACACTCGCCCACCTGCTGCGCGCCGACCGCCGCAAGCCGGCGGCGGTCGGCGCGTTTCACCGTCAAGCACAGCCCCGTCTGGCTGCTTCCCCTGATCGCCGCGTCCGTGGGCTCTCCGGCGGCCAGCGTCAACGCCTCGCCATCTCAAGGGCCTTGATCCGGGATCCACGCGTGCTGGTGCTGGACGAGGCGACGTCGGCGCTGGACACCCGCTCCGAGGCGCTGGTGCAGCAGGCGCCGGCCCGCCTGCTGCACGGCCGTACGACGTTCGTGGTGGCCCACCGGCTGTCGACCGTGCGCGGCGCCGACCGCATCGCGGTGCTGGACGACGGCCGCATCCGGGAGATCGGCACCCATGAGGAACTCCTGCGCCGGGGCGGCGCCTGCACCGCACTGCACGGTGGCCAGGCGGCCTGAGGAGCGTCGGTTCCAACCTGCTGCGCCCTCCGCCCCGTTGAATCGTTGTCCCACCCCTTGACCTCACTTCGAAGCCCGGATTAACGTTCCCGCGTCTACCGGAATTGAAACGATTCAATCCATGGCCGTCCATACCCGCCCTTGGAACCACTTGGGGTTGAACCATGCCCGAATCCTCCTCACAGCGCGCTGGGGCCACCCGCCGGTCGGTGCTCGCGGCCGGTCTGTCGGCCGGTGCCCTCGCCGCTCTCGGGCCGGCGGCGGGCGCGTTTGCCGCACCCGGCGGGGCCGTCGCCACCGGGGCCGTACCCGCCGCCGACTGGTTTGCCCGTCCCGCCAAGGCCGTTCGGCCGAAGTTCCGCTGGTGGTGGCCGGACGGGCTGGTCGATCCCGCCGAGATCGCGCGGGAGATCGACCAGATGGCGGACGCGGGCTTCGGCGGCGCGGAGATCGCGGCCGTGCACCACAGCGTCGCCGACACCTCCGTACTGGACACCGCCCACCACGGCTGGGGCAGCGCCCCCTGGCGCGAGGGCGTGAAGGCCGCGCTGCGCCAGGCGGCCCGGCGCGGACTGACCGTCGACCTCACCCTCGGCCCGAGCTGGCCGGTCGCCGTACCGGGTGTCACACCCGACGACGACGCGGCCGTCAAGGAACTCGCCTACGGCAAGGAGACGTTGACGGGCGGCGCCGGGTACGACGGCCCGGTTCCGGCCGCGGTCCGCGCGGCCGCCTCCACCGTCACCGTGCAGCAACTGTTCGCGGTGCAGGCCGCCCGGGTCGACACCGCCTACTCCAGCGGCAAGGCGACCGGCCTGGACGCCGACAGCGTCACCGACCTGACCGCCCTGGTGTCCGGTGGCCGGCTCACCTGGACCCCGCCGGACTCGGGGACCTGGGTGATCCTGTCGTACTGGCAGCGCGGTTCTGGGCAGCAGCCCGAGGCGGGACCGCACTCCTCCCCCGCCGCGTACGTCGTGGACCACTTCAGCGCGGCCGGCACCGCCGCCGTCACCGGCTACTGGGACCGCGAGATCCTCGACGCCGACCTGCGGCGACTGCTCGGTTCGGCGGGCGGCGCCTTCTTCGAGGACTCCGTCGAGCTGGAGACCAAGGGCCTGCAGTGGACGCCCGGACTGCCCGACGCGTTCCGCAGGCGCACCGGACGGGACCTGCTGCCGTATCTGCCCGCCGTCGTCCTCGACAACGGCAACCAGGTCTTCGCCTTCGAGGCCCGGCTCACCCAGGAGATCCGCCACGACTTCTGGGAGACCGTGTCGGACCTGTTCAACGAGCACCACCTGGGGGCGCTGCGCGACTGGGCGCACGGCCACGGCATGAGACTGCGCTCGCAGCCGTACGGGCTCCAGACCGACGCCATCGCCTCCGCGGCCCTCCTGGACATCCCCGAAGGCGAGTCGCTCGGCTTCAAGAACCTCGACGACTACCGCTGCCTCGCCGGCGGCCGGGACATGGCCGGCCACCGCGTCCTGTCCTGCGAGGCGGGCGCGTACGCGGGCGGCGCCTACAACACCACCTGGGACAAGTTCCTGCGCACCATGGGCGGCGCGTACGCGGCGGGCGTCAACCAGACCGTGGTCCACGGCTTCTCCTACGCGACCGCGCCGGGAGTCGCCTGGCCGGGCTTCGCGGCGTTCAGTCCTTACAGCGGCGCGGTGGGGTACGGCGAGTCCTGGGGACCCCGCCAGCCCACCTGGCGGCATGTCCGGGACATCGCCGGCTACCTCGGCCGTGTCCACCAGGTGCTCCAGTCGGGCACCGCCCGCGCCGACGTCGCCGTCTTCCGGCAGACCGGCTACAGCGCCACCGGAATCGGCGCGTCCTGGCTGACCTCCACCGGGGTCCCGCTCGGCTGGACCCACCAGTTCCTGAGCGGACCGCTGCTCGGCCTGCCCTCGGCCGAGGTGTCGGGAAAGCGGCTCGCACCGGACGGACCCGCCTACAAGGCGCTGTTCCTCGAAGGCGACTTCTTCTACGGTTCCAGCCCGACGCTCGCCGTCGCCGACGCCCGCAGGCTGCTCGCGTTCGCCCGGGCCGGACTGCCCACCGTACTGTTCGGCGCCTTCGACCAGGCCCTCACCCCGGGCCTGCCGGACGACGGCGAGACCGGCGAACTGCGGTCCCTCACCGCTCGGTTGCTGGCCCTGCCGAACGTCCGCCAGGTCACCGACAAGACCCTGGTCGGCGCGGCCTTCGCGGACCTCGGGGTGACGCCCGACGTGTCCTACGCAACCTCCTCGACCCTCCTCAACGCGCACCGTGCCACCGGCGACGCCGACTTCTACTACTTCTGCAACGGCAAGCACGCCGAGACCGTCAAACCGGCCGTGGCCGCCATCGACCACGACGTCACGGTGCACAGCACCCGGCGCTCGGGTTCCGGGACTGTCCCCTACCTGCTGGATCCCTGGACCGGTCGGGTCACCCGGCTCGCCGCGTACACCCAG
Source organism: Streptomyces sp. NPDC007162 (assembly GCF_040634175.1). Taxonomy (NCBI): domain Bacteria; kingdom Bacillati; phylum Actinomycetota; class Actinomycetes; order Kitasatosporales; family Streptomycetaceae; genus Streptomyces; species Streptomyces sp. NPDC007162. The sequence goes on along the minus strand of NZ_JBEYFC010000456.1, from coordinate 4,218 downwards.
GACGGCGACGCCTTCACGTTCCGGGTGGCGCTCCAGCCCGGCGAGACGCTTCTCGTCGCGCTGGCCCGGCCCGCCGCGTTCAAAGACCGTACCGGGGGCCGCCCGCACGCGGTGGCGACCGAGGCGGACAGCGTGCTGTTCACGGACGGTTCGCTGGCCGTGCGCGCCGCGTCGGCCGGCACCTACGCCACCGTCCTGTCCGACGGCCGCACGGTCACCGCGAGGATCCCCGAGGTGCCCGCGCCCGTCACCCTCGACCAGTGGACCCTCACGGTGGACGACTGGCGGCCCGGTGCCGATGCCACCGACACCGAGATCGTCGGGCACACCCTCGCCCTGGACTCGCTGCTGCCCTGGTCGCAGATCCCGGAGCTGGCCGACGTCGGCGGCGTCGGCCGCTATCGGACGACCGTCACGCTGCCGGGGACCTGGACCTCCTCGACCGGCGCCGTGTTGCGGCTCGGCAGCGTGAGCGACACCTGCCGGGTCACCGTCAACGGCACCCGCGTCGGGCCCGTCGACCGGCTCAACCCCGAGGTGGACCTCGGCGGCCTGCTCAGGGCGGGCGCCAACACGGTCGAAGTGGAGGTGGCCACCCCGCTGTTCAACCGGCTGCGGATCAGCAACCCGGCGGTCTTCGGGACGGCGGCACGCCAGGCGTACGGTCTCGTGGGCCCGGTCCGGCTCGTCCCGTACGCCCAGCGGACGGTGGTCTGAACCGGGATAGGATCCCTCTTCGTGGAACGGGTCTTGGTGGTGGGCGTCACCGGTGCGGGCAAGTCGACCCTGACGCGGGCCCTGAGCGGTCGACTGGGCCTGCCTTACCACGAGATGGACGCCCTCTACTTCGACGGTCCCGGCTGGGCGGTGAACAGCGCCTTCGCCGAGGATGTGGCGCGCTTCAGCGCCCGGTCACGCTGGATCGTGGACTCCCTCGGTTATCCCGAGGTCCGCGATCTGCTGTGGGAGCGGGCCGACACGGTGGTGTGGCTCGACTATCCCCGGCAGGTCGTGATGCCCCGGGTGGTGCGCCGTTCCCTCCGGCGCTCCGCCAGGCGTGAGGTGCTGTTCGGCGGCAACAGGGAGACCTGGGGCGGCTGGCTGAGCCGGGAACACCCGGTGTGGTGGTCCTGGTCCCAGCACGCGGGACGCCGCGCGGAGATCGCGCGGCGCACCCGGGACCCGCGCTTCGGCCCGCTGGACACCCACCGCTTCAACCGTCCGGCGGACACCGCGGCATGGCTGGCGGCGCTCTGACACCGGCAACGCCAAGGGCCCGTCCGCTTGCGGACGGGCCCTTTCATCGAGCGCCGGGCAGGCCTTGCACCTGCATTTCCCCGCAGGAAGCGGGGCGTCTTTCCTTGGACCACCAACGCGACACCGGAAGCCGGGAGTTCACGGCGACCAGCTCGTGATCAATACTACCGCATCCGTCGGCCCCCTCGTTCCGAACCCTCAGTCCGGCTCCTCGACGCGTTCCGGTCTCTGGGCGGGCAGGGCAGGGGTCAGGTCGTCGGTGTCGTCGCCCGCGCCGCCGTCGCGGCCCGGCCCTGCCGTCAGCACCAGGATCTGGTCCTCGGCACTCCACACGCGCCGTTGCGACGTGCCGGGGCAGAGCAGGACGCCGTCGTGCGGACGGTCCTGGTGCGGGTCGTGCGCGTGGTAGCCGATCGCGTTCTCGCCGCGGTCCAGGGCGGCCGCGACCACCGTGGCGAACGCCGCCTCGTGACCGGGCAGTACGTAGCGGGCGGCGGGACGCAGGGCGAGTGCTCCACCCCGGGTGGCGAAGATCTCCTCGAAGACGGCGGCCAGTTCCGGGTTCTGCACGATCTGCGCCATGAGCAGGGCGGTGAGTTCACCGTGGACGACGGCGTGCGAGGCGGGGCCGAGCGGAGCGACGGTCCGGCTGCGGTGGTCGCGCAGCTCCGCCACCACGGGCAGCACCCGGCCCGTCCGCTCCTCCCAGGAACGCAGGGTCAGCAGTGCCAACAAGGTCCGTTCGTCGGGTCGTTCGGCACCCCTCGCCCGGTCGGAGTCCAGCGCCATGACGCTGTCGTAGGCGGACAGATCGAGGCCGTCCAGGGCGTCGGGAGCGGCCAGGTCGCGGGTGTGGTGCGTCACGTTGAGAGGAGTGTCCCCAGGACCGTTCCGCGGCCAGGGGGATCCGGGGCCGGCGGCACCGGACGCCGTGTCGGTGACCACGTCGAGGACCGAACCCGGCCGTGCGGTCCCGCGCAGGGCGTCCACGACCATCGGGGCGCGCCGGTTCCACCCGAGCAACAACAGCCGTGCGGGGGGCTCCGGCGCGGGTGCGGGCGGTGCGAGTGCCGTGGTGTCGACCCGTGCCCAGCGGTCCGTGAGCCGAGGGGTCCGGTCGTCGTGGGCGACGGTGACCAGGCGGTCCCCCGGTTCCAGCACGGTGTGCGGCGCGGGTGTGAGCAGCGGGCGGCCGTCCGGGCGCAGCAGCCCGACGGCACAGGACGTCTCCAGGCGCAGTGCCACCTCCTCGAAGGAGAGTCCCACCGCCTCCGGGACGTCGGTCACATGGAACTCGGCTCCGGAGAAGTCGAGCAGATCGCGCAGTGCCGTGGGCATCCCGGGGCGCCGCGCCGCCTGGACGAGGAGCCGTGCCGCGGTCCGATCGGTCTCCAGGACGGTTCCGCGCGGTCCGGCGGCGAGCCGTGCGGCGGGCACGTAGCGGCCGTCGTGCACGGCGGCGACGACACGTGGAGCGCTCCGTCCGCCGTCGGTGCCGAGCAGGGTGCGCAGCGCCAGCAGGGTCCGTACGACCGTGAGATCGCCGTCGGAGTCCTCGGCGGGCAGCACCACCACCGCTCTGGCCGCACCGGGGGTGACCAGGGCCAGGGCGTCGGGGTCGGTGGGCATGCCGGTGCGGCAGACGAGCCGGACGCGGTCGGTGACTTCGAGGGCGGGCGTGAGCGCGGAGTCCATGTGCGCGGGGTCCCGGTCGGCCAGCACGGTGATGACGTGCGGTCCGCGGGCGGAGCGCCCGCCCTGGGACCGGCCGGCGATCAGTTCGGAGACCACTGTGAAGATCTGGTCGGTCCAGCCGAGGACCACGTCGTGGTCACGCTCCAGCACGCGCGAGCGGCCGCGTCGCAGTTCGGTGAGCCGGTCGCCGAGCCCGGTGGTGACCACTCCGACGACCGTGGACACGCACAACAGGGCGATGAGACCGAGCAGGACGGACAGCAGCATCCGCGCCGGGGTGCCCGCCACCGCTCCGAGCCGGAGCGTCTCCGCGCTGGTGCGCCACACCAGGGTGAGGCGGCCGGTGAAGGAGCGCGGCGCGGCGGGGTCGGTCCACACCAAAAGGGTGCTGACGGGCAGGACGACCGCCAGACAGCACATGGCGAGCCAGCCGAGCAGTGTTCCCGTGCTGCGGGCGAGCGTCCGGTCGAACAGGTACCGCGCTCGTTGCCGTAACGGAGTCCGCTCCTGCCCTCGTGCCACGTCTGCCCCCTGGTTCGCGCATATGCCCCGGCGACTTGAAGGGTGCCGGGTGGGCGGGGTGCGACACGCCGTCCGACCGGGACGTTCATCCTTTCGGGCAGCGTGCGGTCGTCACGGCTCGGCGGTGTCGGCGGACAGGCGTGGTTCGGCGGCGACGATCGCGTGGACGGTTTCGGTGACCAACCGGCGGTCCAGGGGCCGTTCGGAGAAGGCGCGGTGCATCGGCCAGCCCTCGATGAGCACGTCGAGGGCGCGGGACACTCCGGGTGTGAAGTGCAGGGCGAGGCTGTCCCTGCTGCGTTCGAGCCAGGTGCGCAGCGTCGCGGACACCGCCTCGCTGTGGTTGGCGTAGGCGTACATCTCGAAGATGAGGGTCATGTCGCGTTCCGTGGCATAGGCCGGACCACAGATCAGCTCGACGACGGCCGCCTCGGCCTCGGCCGTGGAGGCGGCCGCCTGCAGCGTCTGCCGGTAGAGCCGGGACATGGTGTCCGACAGCCGGGCGAAGGCCTGGGCGAGCAGGTCCGCCATGCCGTCGAAGTAGTAGGTGAGCGAGCCCAGCGGGACGTCCGCCCGTGCCGCGATCTTCCGGTGGGTGGTGCTGTGCACGCCGCTCTCGGAGATCACGTCCAGGGCTGCATCGAGAATCCGCTCCTTGCGTCCGGGGTCGTTCGGGATCTCGCGTCGTGTGCCGCTCACGCCCTCAATGTGCCATGGGTTGTCCACCGGTGAGTGTGTACAGAC
>NZ_JBEYFC010000455.1:0-7223 GCF_040634175.1 Streptomyces sp. NPDC007162 | reverse complement strand
GGGTATAGATGCGCGGCCAAAAACCGAGCAGGTCAGGCACCTGCCTGACCTGCTCGGAAGCTTTACGTCCCACTCGTGAGCGTGACGTCCAGAAGAAGCTGGGAGGAGCTAGTTCTTCTGGATCTGGTCGAACGACAGCTCCACCGGCGTCTCCCGCCCGAAGATCTCCACCAGACCCTTGACCTTCTTGGAGTCGGCGTTGATCTCGTTGATGGTGGCCTGCAGGGTGGCGAACGGGCCGTCCGTGACGGTGACCGAGTCGCCCACCTCGAAGTCCAGCACCTGGACCTCGACCTTGCGCTGCGGCGCCGGCTTGCCCTCGGCCTCGGCGGCCTCGCGCGCCGCCTTCTCCTCGGCCTCGGGGGCGAGCATCTTGACGATCTCGTCCAGGGTCAGCGGGTAGGGGTCGTAGGCGTTGCCGACGAAGCCGGTGACGCCGGGGGTGTTGCGGACGACGCCCCAGGACTCGTTGGTCAGGTCCATGCGGACGAGGACGTAACCGGGCAGCTTGTTCTGCTTGATCGTCTTGCGGTCGCCGTTCTTGATCTGGACGACCTCCTCCTGCGGCACCTCGGCCTGGAAGATGTAGTCCTCGACGTTCAGCGAGACGGCGCGCTGCTCCAGGTTGGTCTTCACGCGGTTCTCGTAGCCGGCGTAGGTGTGGATGACGTACCACTCGCCGGGAAGCGTGCGCAGTTCCTCGCGCAGGGCGACGACGGGGTCGACCGGCTCGGCGGGCTCTTCCTCGGCCTCTTCGAGCTCATCGGCGGCCTCTTCGGCGTCGTCGTCCGTCTCGTCGGCCTCGTCCGCTTCCTCGTCCTCGACGTGGACCGCGGCCTCCTCGGCCGGCTCCCCCAGGTCGGCCTCGGCAGCCTCGAACTCGTCCTGCTCGTCCGCGCCCTCGACGATGTCCAGCTCGTCGTCGACGGTCTCGGCGGGCTCGACGGCGTCGTTCAGGTTCGGGTCAGACACGATGGCTGCTTCTTCCTGGATACATAGGGGTGGAACATGCGAAAACGGGCGCCGCTACCACGGCGCCCTTCGCTCTGTGCTCAGCCGAAGACGTACTTGGCAGCGTGGTTGAGTCCATAGTCAATCACGGTCACCAGAGCGATCATGATGGCGACGAAGAAGATCACCACGGTGGTGTACGACGTCAGCTGGTTGCGAGTCGGCCAGACGACCTTGCGGAGCTCCGCGATGATCTGGCGGTAGAAGGTGGCGAGGCGCTTCAGCGGGCCCTTCTTGGCACGCTTGCCGCCCTTGCGGGCCTTCTTCTTGGACTCGGGCACCTCATCGGCATCAGGAGTATCGATGGAGCCCACGGCGTCCGTCATTCGTCCTCACCTGATCCCGGGTCGTGGCCGTGCCGCGCCCGGTTCCAGAGCCGCACGGCGGTGCAATGCTTGTACGTACATGCGCACACATCCTGGCGGTGTGTGTAGCAGGGCCGGAGGGACTTGAACCCCCAACCGCCGGTTTTGGAGACCGGTGCTCTACCAATTGAGCTACGACCCTTTGGTGTCCCCCAACGTACCGCATCCGGACGGGTGCTCGGTGTGTGCACCGTCTCGGCCGCGTCTGCTGAAGGCCAACGAGGTGAGAGTGTACGTGCTCCGTGGCGCCGCGTCGAACAGAAAGCGCCAGTCCGGGGCAGTCGTACCGAAGATCGCCCTGGCCGGAGGCCGGATCCGCACGCTTGTTCACGGTTCGGCCCGAAGCTGTTCAGTCTGTGAAACCGGCGTGCCGGGCAGGTTTCCGGTCTGGAACGATGGGTCCATGAGCGCTGCAACCCCTCCCACCGAGCGCCGGGTCTCCGCCCGAGTCGGCGCGATCTCCGAGTCCGCCACCCTCGCCGTGGACGCCAAGGCCAAGGCCCTGAAGGCCGCCGGGCGCCCGGTGATCGGCTTCGGCGCCGGTGAGCCCGACTTCCCGACCCCGGACTACATCGTCGACGCCGCGATCGAGGCCTGCAAGAACCCGAAGTACCACCGGTACACCCCGGCCGGCGGTCTGCCCGAGCTCAAGGCCGCCATCGCCGCGAAGACGCTGCGCGACTCCGGCTACGAGGTCGACGCCTCCCAGGTCCTGGTCACCAACGGCGGCAAGCAGGCCATCTACGAGGCCTTCGCCGCGATCCTCGACCCTGGTGACGAGGTCATCGTGCCCGCCCCGTACTGGACGACGTACCCGGAGTCCATCCGTCTCGCCGGCGGTGTCCCGGTGGAGGTCGTCGCCGACGAGACCACCGGGTACCGGGTCTCCGTCGAGCAGCTGGAGGCGGCGCGCACCGAGAAGACGAAGGTCGTGCTGTTCGTCTCCCCGTCGAACCCGACCGGCGCCGTCTACAGCGAGGCCGAGACCGAGGCGATCGGCCGCTGGGCCGTCGAGCACGGCCTGTGGGTCCTCACCGACGAGATCTACGAGCACCTGGTCTACGGCAACGCGAAGTTCACCTCGCTGCCGGCGATCCTGCCCGAGCTGCGCGACAAGTGCATCGTCGTCAACGGTGTCGCCAAGACGTACGCGATGACCGGCTGGCGGGTCGGCTGGGTCATCGGCCCCAAGGACGTCGTCAAGGCGGCCACGAACCTCCAGTCGCACGCCACCTCGAACGTCTCCAACGTGGCGCAGGTCGCCGCCCTGGCCGCCGTCTCCGGCGACCTGGACGCGGTCGCGAAGATGCGCGAGGCCTTCGACCGGCGCCGCAGGACGATCGTCCGCATGCTCAACGAGATCGACGGCGTCCTCTGCCCGGAGCCCGAGGGTGCCTTCTACGCGTACCCGTCGGTCAAGGCGCTGCTCGGCAAGGAGATCCGCGGCCGGCGCCCGGCCTCCTCGGTGGAGCTGGCCGAGCTGATCCTGGAGGAGGCCGAGGTCGCGGTCGTACCCGGCGAGGCCTTCGGCACGCCCGGCTACCTGCGGCTGTCGTACGCGCTCGGTGACGAGGACCTCGCCGAGGGCGTGAGCCGGATGCAGAAGCTGCTGGCCGAGGCGAAGGACTGACGTCTTTTCACGCTCCACGCGCGCGTGCGGGCCGCTTCCCTGCGGGGAGGCGGCCCGTTCTCGTGTGCGAGCAAGGCCACTAACGGGCAATCGGCTACCGGTACGGCAGGTGTGTACGGCAGGATCCTGGAATGGAGCACGTACGTGATGTCTCTGAACTGCCCAAGGCACACCTGCATCTGCACTTCACCGGTTCGATGCGGCCGGGCACCGTCCTGGAACTGGCCGACAAGTACGGCGTACGCCTCCCCGAGGCGCTCACCGATGCTCTGACCAGCGGCGAACCACCGAGGCTGCGGGCCACCGACGAACGCGGCTGGTTCCGCTTCCAGCGGCTGTACGACGCCGCGCGCTCCTGCCTCAGAGAGCCCGACGACATCCGGCGACTCGTGCGCGAGGCCGCCGAGGAGGACCTGAGGGACGGTTCGGGCTGGCTGGAGATCCAGGTGGACCCGACGTCGTACGCCCCGCGCCTGGGCGGTCTGATCCCGGCCCTGGAGATCATCCTGGACGCGGTGGAGACGACGTCCAGGGAGACCGGGCTCGGCATGCGCGTACTGGTCGCCGCGAACCGTATGAAGCACCCCCTGGACGCGCGCACACTCGCCCGTCTCGCGGTGCGCTACGCGGACCGCGGCGTGGTCGGCTTCGGTCTCTCGAACGACGAGCGGCGGGGCATGGCCCGGGACTTCGACCGGGCGTTCCACATCGCACGCGAGGGCGGGCTGCTGGCGGCCCCGCACGGGGGCGAGCTGACCGGCCCCGCGTCGGTCCGGGACTGCCTGGACGACCTGCACGCCTCCCGGATCGGGCACGGGGTGCGGGCGGCGGAGGACCCGCGGCTGCTCAAGCGGCTGGCGGACCGGGGCATCACCTGCGAGGTGTGCCCGGCCTCCAACGTCGCCCTGGGCGTCTACGAGAAGCCCGATGACGTCCCGTTGCGGACCCTCTTCGAGGCGGGGGTCCCGCTGGCCCTGGGCGCCGACGACCCGCTGCTGTTCGGCTCCCGGCTGGCGGCCCAGTACGACATCGCGCGCGTGCACCACGGTTTCACGGACGCGGAGCTGGCGGAGCTGGCCCGGCAGTCGGTACGGGGCTCGGCGGCACCCGAGGCCATGAAGGCGGAGCTGCTGAGGGGCATCGACGCCTGGCTGACCGCCCCGCTGCCCTGATCAGGGCCTGCGGAAGTGGGCGTACGGCGGGTACGCCCTTCTGGCGCGGGCCCCAGCCGGCCGCGTAGGCCAGGGACATCGCGCGTGGGTGGTGTGCCGCACCTCGTCGCGCCTCGTCGGTGGTGGGGCGATTCGGGCCACCGGGAAGCCCGCAGCCCGAGCGTCTCGTGGACCAGGACGAGATCGACGAGCGGCCCCTCACCCTCGTCGGGCGGCACGCTGTCGCGCAGCGGCACATGGACGATCGTGTGCCGCGAGTACGCGGCGAAGGAGAACATCCCGGCGAGCCGGTTGAGCCCGTCGTGGTCGCACAGGAGTGTGCCGATCGGCACGGGGGCGCGCAGTGAGGTGTGGCGCAGCGGCTGCCGCGGCTGGACGACCCGGTGTTCGTACGGTCCGGTGCGGGGCCGGTACTCGCGCAGTCTCAGCCGCGAGCGGGATGCCTCATCGCGTCAGGGTCCCAGGCGGGCCGGGTCCTCGACAACGGAGATTCCGCCCAGCAGGGTGCGGGTGATCCGCGCGGCGAACGCGTCCACCGGGGGGCGTTCGCCGGTCGGTGTCGCGTCGTAGCCGAAGACGCGCTGGACGCAGGCGCCGAGCAGCAGGGCGGCGGCCGCGGAGGTGTCGGCGTCGAGGCGGACCCGGCCAGCCGCCTGCTCGGCGCGCAGGTAGGCGTCGAGGGCCCTCATCGGCAGATGCGGTCCGGCGCCGATGGTGCGCAGCCGGTCGTCGAGCTTCCGTTTGAGCTGCTGTTCCGCGTAGAGGGATGCGGCGATCGGGAAGCTCTCCTCGTAGAAGAGGGCGGCCTGGCGGGCGATCTGGGTGAGGTTGTCCTCCAGGGCGCCCCGGCCGGGTTCGACGGTGAGTTCGTCGAGCAGCGGCAGCAGCCGCGGCAGCCGCTCGGTCAGGACGTGCACGAACAGTTCTTCCTTGCTGGGGAAGTACTTGTACAGCGCCGCTTCGGAGCAGCCGGCCGCCTTGGCGATCTCCTTGGTGGTGGCACGGGCGAGTCCGACGGTGCGCATCAGCTCGTGTGCGGCGTCAAGGATGCGGACGCGGGCCGGTTTCTGCTGCATGACGCCCAAGGATCACATGCCCCTTCGTTGGGTCCGACGAATGCGCCGAAGAGCCTTGACGGGTGGGTAAGTACTTACTCATCCTAGAGGACACACGGGTGAGTGAACACTCACCCACCCTGCTGTACGGATGCAACGGGAGCAGTCATGAACCTCACTGTCTTCGGCGCGACCGGTGGGATCGGCCGGGAGATCGTCGGTCAGGCGCTGGCGTCCGGGCACCGGGTGACGGCGATCGTCCGCGACCCGGCCCGGCTGACCGTGACCGGGCCCGGCCTGGAGGTTGTCCGCGCGGACCTCACCGACCCCGAGGCGGTCCGCCCGGCGGTCGCGGGCCGGGACGCGGTCCTGTCCGGCCTCGGCCCGCGCAGCACCAAGGACGCCGGGGTCGCCACGCGTCTGACCCGCACCGTTCTGTCCTCGATGGACGCGGCCGAGGTGCGGCGGCTCGTGGTGGTCAGTGCGGCACCGGTGGGCCCGGAACCGGACGACGGTCTCGTGGACCGCGCGGCCCGCGCGCTGATCTCGAAGATCCTCAAGGCCGTCTACGACGACCTGCGCGAGATGGAGGCGGAGCTGTCCCGCAGTTCCACGGACTGGACGTCGGTCCGCCCGCCCCGCCTCCAGGACAAGCCCCTCACCGGCACCTACCGCACCGTGATCGGCGGCTTCCCGCCGAAGGGCCGCTTCATCGCACGGGCGGACGTGGCGCACGCGATGCTGGCGGCGGTCGACGACGAGGCGACCGTGAAGCAGGGGGTGGGGGTGGCCTACTGAGCCGCGTTCCCTAGAGGCTCACGCCGACGGTCACCGGCTCGTTGACGAGGGTCACGCCGAAGGCCTGGTGAACGCCCGCGACGACCTCCCGCGCCAGCTCCAGCAGATCCTCGGTGGTCGCGCCGCCGCGGTTGGTCAGCGCCAGCGTGTGCTTGGTGGAGATCCGGGCCGCCCCGCTGCCGTACCCCTTGCCGAACCCGGCCTTGTCGATCAGCCAGGCCGCCGAGGTCTTGGTACGTCCCTCCCCCGCCGGATAGGCCGGCGGCTCGGCCCCGTCGCCCAGCCGCTCCCGCACGCGCGCGTGGAAGTCGGCGAACTCTGCGTCCGTGAGGATCGGGTTGGTGAAGAAGGACCCGGCGGACCAGGTGTCGTGGTCCTCGGGGTCCAGCACCATGCCTTTCCCCGCACGCAGCTTCAGCACGGTCTCCCGGGCGTCGGCCAGCGGCACCCGGTCCCCCGGTTGCACGCCGAGCGCCCGCGCGGCCTCGGCGTAGCGCACCGGCGCCGACAGCCCGTCCGCGTCCTCCAGCGCGAAGCGGACGCGCAGCACGACGTACCGCTCGGGGTCCTCCTTGAACCGGCTGTGCCGGTAGGAGAACGCGCACTCCGCGTTGGTGAGCGTCACGGTCTCGCCGGCCCGGCGGTCGTACGCGACGACCTCGGTGATGGTCGAGGACACCTCCTGGCCGTACGCTCCCACGTTCTGGATCGGGGTGGCTCCCGCCGATCCCGGGATCCCGGCGAGGCACTCGACGCCGGCCAGTCCGGCTTCGACGGTGCGGGCGACCGCGTCCGTCCACACCTCGCCGGCCGCCAGCTCCACCGTCGTACCGCGCAGTTCGAAACCGGTGGTGGCGATGCGCAGGGCCGTGCCGTCGAAGCCCTTGTCGCCGATGACCAGGTTCGATCCGCCGCCGATGACGAGCAGCGGGGTCCCGCTGCCGTCGGCGGCCCGGACCGCGGCGATCACCTCCGCGTCGGTGGTCGCGGTGACCAGGCGGGTGGCGGGGCCGCCGAGCCGGAAAGTGGTGAGGGGGGCGAGGGGGGCGTCGTGGAGTTCCTGCACGCGCCCAAGACTACGAGACGCCACCGACAGCGCCGCCTTCCCGATCCGCACGCGCGCGTGGGGCCCCGTTCCGGCGAACGGGGCCCGCGCCGCGCCGCCGGCCCGACCCGGTGGAAATACAAAACC
>NZ_JBEYFC010000454.1:0-7237 GCF_040634175.1 Streptomyces sp. NPDC007162 | reverse complement strand
GCACGACATCGTGGGCCACAACCTGGCCGTCATCATCACCCTCGCCGACGCCGGCGCCTACGCCGGCGGCAACGCTCCGGACCGCGGCCGGGAGGCGCTGCGGCTGATCGGTGACACCGGCCGGCAGGCGCTCGGCGAGCTGCGCCGTGTGCTCGGGGTGCTGCGGGAGGCGTCGGACGGCGCGCGGGGCGAACCCGAGCTCAGTCCGCAGCCGGGCCTGACCGACCTCGACGCGCTGTGCGAGGGGGTACGGGCCGCGGGTCTCGAGGTCCTCTACCGGACCGCGGGCGATGTCGAGGCCCTGGACAGCGGGGTGCAGCTGGCGATCTACCGCATCGTCCAGGAAGCCCTGACGAACACCCTGAAGCACGCCGGCGCGGACACCCGCGTGAACCTCGCGATCGTCGTGGACGAGACGCGGCTGACCATCACGGTCCAGGACACCGGGCCCCCCGGGGCCGGCCGCCGTACCGGCCCGGTGAACGAGGAAGGACACGGTCTGGTGGGCATGCGCGAACGGGCGGCTCTCTACGGCGGGAGCCTCACAGCGGGCCCCGCCGACACGGGATGGACGGTCGAGGCCGTCCTCGACCTCACACCCCAGGGCGGTGGCCGGTGACGACCGTACTCATCGTGGACGACCAGCCGCTGCAGCGGTACGCCTTCCACCTGCTCCTCGACTCGGTCCCCGAGACGGACGTCGTGGGCGAGGCCGCGCACGGCACGGAAGCGGTCCGCATGGCGGCCGAGCTCCGCCCCGACGTCGTCCTCATGGACGTCCGGATGCCCGGCATGGACGGCATCGAGGCGACCCGCCGCATCACCGCCGCGGGCGACCGCTCCCGCGTCCTCGTGCTGACCACCTTCGACCTCGACGAGTACGTGCACGCGGCCCTGCGCGCCGGAGCCAGCGGCTTCCTCCTGAAGGACGCGCGCCCCGAGGAGCTCATCGCCGGCATCCGGGCCGTCGCCACCGGTGACGCGGTGATCGCGCCCTCCCTCACCCGCCGCCTGCTGCACGAGTTCTCCCGCCTCGTGCCGCCCCAGGCGGGAGATGCCGGCGAGAACCCGAAGCTGGGCGCCCTGACCGAACGCGAACGCGAGATCCTCGTGGCCATCGGCAGAGGCTGGAACAACAGCGAGATCGCCGCCCGCTTCGTGGTGTCGGAGTCCACGGTGAAGACCCATGTCGGCCGGGTTCTGGCGAAGATCGGCGCCCGCGACCGCGTCCAGGCCGTGATCTTCGCCTACGACCACGGCCTCGCCCGCCCGCACGCGGAGTGAGCCGTCGGCGCTCCGCAGGGGCCTACCCGGGCAGGCCGGGCACGCCGTGTTCGCGCAGCGGGCCCACCTGCCAGCCGTGGGTCCGGCAGGTGTCGAGGATGCGGGGCAGGGCGGCGAGGGTGGTGCGCCAGGAGCCGGTGGCGGAGGTGCAGTCGGAGTCGTGCAGCAGGATGGTGCCCCCGCCGCGCAGGTCGCGCAGGACGGTGTCCTGCACGGACCGGGGGGTGGCCCGGCCGCGCCAGTCCTCGCCCCAGCAGGTCCACAGCACGGGGGTCAGGCCGAGGCGCCGGCAGGCCAGGTGGGCGGCGGTGGTCAGCACGCCGTAGGGCGGCCGGAAGAGTGTGGGTGGTTCCCCGGTGACGCCGGCCACGGCGTCCCGGGCGCGGGCGAGGTCGTCGTAGGTGGCGCGGGGGCCGCGCAGCAGCAGCGGTCGGTGGTGCCAGCCGTGGACGGCGAGCTCGTGCCCGGCGGCGGCCATGTCCTTCGCCGGGCCGGGCGAGCGGGACAGCATCGAGCCGAGCAGGAAGAACGTGGCGCGCACCCGGCGTGCTTCGAGGAGGGTGAGGAAGTGCGGGGTGGACAGGTGGTCCGGGCCGTCGTCGAAGGTGAGGGCGACGTGGTCGGGCCGGCCCTGCCCGGCGAGGCGGGGCATGGCCCTGTTGCGCAGCGGGCCGAAGGTGGAGATCACGGGGGCGGCGTGCAGGGCGGCGAGGGCGGGCAGTGCCGCGGCCGAGGCGAGCGCGGTGCCGCGGGCGAGACGTGACGGGGTCATCGTGCGGCTCCGTCCAGGTAATGGGCCACGGCGGTGAAGCGGGCGGGGGTCTCGTTGTAGGCGTGGGCGAGCGGGGCGGCGACGCCCAGACAGACCGTGGCGGTCACGGCGACGGCCGTCAGGGGGCCGCGCCGTCGGCCTCGCAGGCGCTTGGGCGCGGGCCGGTCGGGCGGGGCGATCGGGCTGGGCCGGCGGTCGGTTCGGGCGGCGATGACGGGTACCGGTCCGGGGGCGCGACGGTGCAGGGCGAGCCCGGTCACGCGCTGGGTCCGGCCCCGCGGTCCGTCCAGGAGTTCGGCCAGTACGGGTCCGAGGTCGTCCGGGTCGCGGATCCAGGGCGCCAGGCCCGCCTCTTCCAGGGCGGCGGCGTTGGTGTGTCCGTGACCGGGTATGCAGCGGTAGCTGAGCACCGGCAGCCCGGCGGCGAACGCCTCCAGGGAGGTCAGTCCGCCGGCGTTCTGGACCAGCACGTCGCAGGCGTGCATCAGTCCGGGCATGTCGTCCACCCAGCCGAAGGCGTGCTCGACGCCGTCCCGGCGCAACTGCTCCGCGAGGCTCTGGTTGCGTCCGCACACCACCACCGGCACCGCCGCTCCGGTCCGCCGTATCTCGGCCGCGGTGCGGCGCACGGCGCCGACTCCCCAGGAGCCGGCCACCAGCAGGGCCAGGGGCGTGTGCGCGGGCAGGGCGAACCGTCGGCGTGCGGCGGCCCGTTGCCCGGGGGCGGGCGGGGTGAAGCGGGGATCGGTGACCGGGCCCGCGACGGTGACGGCCGCCGCGCCCCGCGCGTGTGCCTGGGCGGCCGGCACCGGGTGCACGGCCAGGTGGGCGTCGATGCCGGGGGCCACCCACAGGGCGTGCACGGAGAAGTCGGTCAGGTAGGTGAGGGCGGGAACCGTCAGCAGGCCGCGCCTGCGCAGTGCCCCGAGGACCTGGCCGGCGCCGGGGTAGGTGGACACGACCGCGCGGGTGTCCGGCGCGAGCGCCCGCAGGGTGCGTGGCTCGGCGGCGCGGAACAACGCCCGCCACACGGCGCCGGGACGGGACGCCCGGTCGGTGGCCGCGTACAGGCGCTGGTAGCCCTCGGGGGCCCAGGTCAGCATGCGGTGGTAGGCGCCGCACAGCAGCCGGCCCGCACCGGCGGGCAGCAGGTCGAGGAAGTCGTACCGGTCCACCTGGAAACCCTGCGCGGCCAGCCTGGCCGCCAGTCCCGCCGCGGCGCCGTCGTGTCCCGCTCCGACACTCGCGGAGATGATCGCGATCCGGCCGCCGTCGGTCGCGCCCTGCGGCGGCGCGAGGGAGGGCGGCGGTGCCGGCTCCGGCACCGGATCCTCACAGTGGAGCACGGTCGATCAGCCTCCTGACGGACTACGGACCACGGGCGAGGAGCCACGGGGCATGGGGCACGGCCGGGCGACGCCCGGTTCGGACGGCGCGGGGGCAGGCCGGAACAGCGCGGCCGCGCGCACCGGGTCGGGACGCGACCGCGGTGGCGCCGCGAGCTGAAGCTACTACATGATGTAGAACTTAGGGAACGGCCATCCGGGCGGGAAACGGGGCGACTTGGCGCCGCGGGCCGCCGCCGACGGCGGCCCGACCCGTCACCGGCAGGACGAACGCCGACTCCGCCGGGCGCCCGCCATCTACAAGATGTAGTAGATTTACCCGGCGATCATCTCGCCATCACCGCGACATCACCGAGATGTCACCGGCAGACGGAAGGACGTCCCGCTATGACCGCGGCCGCCACCGCGCAACTGGCCTTCGACGGATCCGGCATCGACGGCTCGTGGTTCACCTCGGTCACCGACCTGGCCCGCGACACCAAGTGGCTCAACACGCCGATGGAGGTGTGGACCAACGTCGGTCTCGGCGTCTTCGCGGTCCTCATGGTCATGGGCTGGTGGCGGGCCCGGCGCCGGGACGCGCGGGCGATGACCCTCGCGCTGGCCGCTCCGGTCGCCGTGCTGACCGCCTTCGCCGCCGCCGAGGTCATCAAGAAGATCGTGGCCGAGGTACGGCCCTGCCGCTCGCTGCCCCACGCCTACCTCGTGGACAGCTGCCCGGCGCCGACCGACTACGCCTTCCCCAGCGGACACGCCACGGTCGCCGCCGCGAGCGTGGCCGCGCTGTTCCTGCTGGACCGCCGGCTGACCGCCGTCGCCGCCGGGTTCGCCGTGGTGGAGGGCTTCAGCCGGGTCTACGTCGGGGCCCACTACCCCCACGACGTCCTCGGCTCCGCCGTCCTCGCCCTGCCCGTCGCCTTCCTCGTCAGCCTGGCGCTCGGCCGCTGGGCCGCCCCGCTGGTCGGCTCCCTGAGCCAGGGGGCACTGCGCCCGCTGCTGACGGCCGGACCCGCCGTCGTCCCGGGGGCCGCCCCGCAGGCCGCCCCGGCGGACCCTCGGTGAACTCCGCCGCCCCGGGCGGCGTGCTCACCGGGAGACGTAGGCGTACACCCGGCCGTCCAGCCGGACCCGCCGCCAGTCCCGGGCGTACCGTGGCGGCCCGCCGCCCTCGGTGGTGATGAACGCGACGGGCATCCGGCGTGCGGTCCGCACGAGGGCGGCCGGCGTGGTGTTCTCGTTGTTGCCGCCGGTGTCGGCGGAGGCGCATCCGGCGTAGAAGGCGACCGGTATCGAGGGTGCCGCCGGGTCGTTCCCGGTGAGCACACAGGGCGCGCGTACACCGTGGTCGTGCAGGGCCGCGGCCACCCGGGCCCAGCGCTGG
Source organism: Streptomyces sp. NPDC007162 (assembly GCF_040634175.1). Lineage (NCBI taxonomy): Bacteria > Bacillati > Actinomycetota > Actinomycetes > Kitasatosporales > Streptomycetaceae > Streptomyces > Streptomyces sp. NPDC007162. Next base: position 2,454 of record NZ_JBEYFC010000454.1, on the reverse strand, counting down.
TGGCCGGCGGTCGTGTGGTCGACCAGGCGCTCCAGCACCACCGCCTGGACGGCCAGGTGCCCGGCGACCCCCACGGCCACCGCGGTGACGGCGAGCGTGCGCCAGTGGCCGCGCGGCGCCGACACCAGGAAGAGCAGCGCGCCCGCGACCGGCAGGGACAGCAGGGCGTAGGCGGGCAGCAGGAAGCGCGGGGCCGCGTAGCCGATCAGGAAGAGGTAGGGGAAGGCCGCCGTGGCCGCGCAGGCGCCGAGCAACGCGGTGGGGCCCGCGCGGCGCGCCCGGACGGCCACCACGAGGCCGAGCACGGCGAGGACCGGCAGTACGAACCACCACAGGGTCACGGCCGCGTTGGGCACCGCCCCCGTGCACGGGCGGCACAGCGTACGGCCGCTCAGACTGCGCACCTGGTCGAGAACGGCGTCGTGCCATCCGAGGCCGCCCTGGACGTCGGAGCCGTCCGACAGCCGCCGGGCGAGGCCGCCGTAGCTGACGTACGCCTCGACCACCCACTCCGCGGCACCCGCCGCCAGTCCGCCGAGGAGCGCGAGGAGCGCCCGGCCGTGCCTCCACCGGCGTACCGCGACCAGCACCGCCAGCAGCGGCAGGCACACCCACACGGCGTCCGTCGGGCGCATCAGCGCCATCAGGGCGGCGCTCGCGGCGAGCCCCCAGAGCGGCCCCGGGCTGCCGCGGTCAGCCTGCGCCCGAAGGAAGAAGCCCACCGCGGCGAGCGCGGCGAAGGCGACCCAGAGGTTGGGCATGACCTGCGGGCCGTAGTACAGCGTCACCCAGAGGGACGCGAACAGCCCGCCGCCCAGCACCAGCACGCGGACCGGCAGCAGGCCGCGCCAGGCGCGCAGGGCCAGGAACAGACCGAGGCCGGCCAGCACCGCGAGGTACACCCGCAGCAGGGGCGTGGACGACGACCAGGAGGCCACCGGCGCGACCAGCAGGGAGACGCCCCGGGCTCGGGGAGCGCTGAAGAACGCGGCCGGGGCGTGCCCGCTGACCTGGCTGACGTAGACGGACTCGTCCCAGCCGAGCCCCATCCCCGGTCGTACGAGGACGAGTTGGGCCACGGTGTACACGGCCGCCACCGCGGCGAGCCAGGTCCCGTCCCGCCGGTACCACGGCGCGGCGTCGGACGGCCGGACGGCACGGGAGGCCGCCGCGTACGAGGTACCGGGCATCAACCCACCTTCACCTACTACGAAATGTAGTTCTACGGTCACCCTACCGGGTGGAGTACCGACGGCGCGTCGGGGCACACCGGCCATGCTCGGTCGGCCGGCACCCCTGTGCACGACGGCGCGCAGGAGGGAACGGCGACCGCGGGACGGGTCAGAGGTGCCGCTGGGTCGGTTCCGGGTGGTCGCGGCCCACGCAGCAGCCGTCCGGGCCGGGCTCGTCGTCGCGGTCGTGGCCGGCCCGCGCGACGGTGGCGGCGGTGTCCGCGGGGGCGTGCGCCGAGCACAGGGCCCACTGTGCGCTGTCCAGCATCCGGTCGCTGTCGGAGGCGGCGTTGACCAGGCTCCCGCAGCAGACCGCCAGCAGCAGACCGCCCGCGAGCAGGGGCAGGCTCCGGCGGGCGGGCGGCGGGGCCATCAGGGCCCGTACCCGCTGGGGCACCGCCCCGCCGGTCAGGGCCAGCGCGGCAGGACGGGCCGCGCCGGCCGAGGCCAGGGCGGCGCGGCCCACCGCGTGGGCGACCACCTCGCGGCTCCCCACCCGCTCGGCGGCCTCCTCGTCGGCCCAGCGCTCCAGGACGAAGTCGCCCGCCACGGCCACCGGCCTCAGCAGGGGGGTGAGGGCGGCCGTGAGCCGCCACACGCTCTGGAAGACGTGGTGGCGGCCGCGCAGGTGCGCCCGCTCGTGGGCGAGCAGGGCCTCGCGCTGGTCGTCCTCGAGACAGCGGAGCATGCCACGGGAGACCACGATCCGCCCCGGCGAGCCGGGGAGCGCGAAGGCCAGCGGGACGTCGTCGTCGAGCACGGCCAGTTCGGTCGCGCCGGGCAGCAGGGCGCACTCCCGCCGGGACCGGACCAGCCGGCGGCCCTGCCCGACGGCGGCGACGCCCAGGGAGACGACGCCCGCCGCGAGCACCAGGGTGCTGCCGGCCGCGACGACCAGGTAGACGGGGTCCTCGGCGCGCAGCGCGGCCACGGACCAACGGCCCTCCGCCGCGATCTGGGGAATCTGCGCCACGCCGGTGAACGCCAGCAGGGCGAGCGACCCCGCCCAGCCGACCGCCGTCACCAGTGCGGCACAGGCCAGCGCCCAGGCCGCCGGGCGCGGGGGCAGCCGGCGTGCCACGGGAGGGGCGAGCACCGCGAGCGCGGCGGTGACGAGGAGCGGGATGTAGACGTTGACCAGCACCGGCTCACCGCTTCCCGTGCGGGCTCTTGCTCTCGGCGGGCGGGTCGGCGGGCCCGGACAGCAGCTGGTCATGTCCTT
>NZ_JBEYFC010000453.1:0-7280 GCF_040634175.1 Streptomyces sp. NPDC007162 | reverse complement strand
GACCGCGCGGATCGCGCGGGCGAGCAACCCGGACGGTACGACGGCGATGTGGGTGCGTGACCGGCTGGACGGGCTGTGGTGTGACGAGGACTTCGCCGACTGGTACCGGCGTGACGGGCGCCCCGGCCTCTCGCCCGCCCAGTTGGCCACCGTCTGTGTGCTGCAGTTCGTGCTCGGTCTGTCGGACCGGCAGGCCGCCGAGGCGGTCCGCTGCCGCATCGACTTCAAGTACGCTATGGCCCTGGCGCTGGACGATCCCGGCTTCCATCACAGTGTGCTGGCCGACTTCCGCGACCGTCTCGCTGAAGGCGACCGTGCCGACCTGCTCGACCTGGCGCTGGCCCGCCTCAAGGAGGCCGGCCTGGTGCGGGAACGCACCACGCAGGGCACCGACTCCACCCATGTCCTGGCCGCGGTGCGGGATCTGACCCGCCTGGAGCCCTCGCCACCGGAAACGACGCCGTCAGGCTCCTGGAACACCTCCACCGGCAGGGAGCAGACCACGCGTCCGGTCCTCGTATCCAGGCCCTGCGCCAGATCATGGTGCACAACTACCACCGTGACGCCGCAGGACACCTGCGCTGGCGCACCGCCGAGAAGGAAGGCGGGCCCGGGCTACCGCCCTCGTCCCGGACGATCGTCTCTCCCTACGACACGTCGGCCCGCTACGCACGCCACGGACACATCATCAGCTGGAAGGGGTTCACCGCTCACCTGACCGAGACCTGTGCTCCCGACCGCTCCAACGTGATCACGGACGTGGCCACCACCGCGGCCACCACCCACGACAGCAAGGTCCTGCCCGGCATCCACACCCGCCTCGCCCGACGCGGACTGCTCCCCGCCGAACACCTGGTCGACACCGGCTACACCTCCCTGCCCCACCTGGAACAAGCCACCCGCGAACACCAGGTCACCGTCTCCGGGCCGCTGAAGAGCAACCCCACCCGCCAGCACCGCCAAAACGAGGGCTTCGCCCGGGACGACTTCCACATCGACTACCACAAGCAGCAGGTCAACTGCCCGCATGCCCCGCCGGCTCGCGACGCTCGGCGACGCGATCGGCACCGCGCTGGGCTCCGCGCCGGTGAGCGGTCCGTCGTTCGGACTTCCCGCACTGGACGCGGTCGCGGGCCGGCTTCAGGCCGGGCGCCTGACTCTGGTGGCGGTCGACCCGAGCGTCGGGGGCAGCCTGCTGGGGCTGGCGGCCGCACGGACGGCTCTGGCCGAGCAGAAGCGTGTGCTGTACGCGGCGTCCGGGCCGAGCGCGGACGACATCTTCCGGCGGATCCTGTCCGCCGAGTCCGGCGGGGAGTACCCGCGCCTGAAGCAGGGCCGGCTGACCCCTCACGAGCAAGAGGTCGCACAGCAGTTGCGGCAGGCACCGCTGATGATCGACGACGGCGGTGACCTGACCGCGGAGGCGATCGCGGAGACCGCCCCCTACGTCGAGGGGGTGGCCCTGGTGGTCGTGGACCGTCTCCAGACTGCCGGCAGTGCCCGGCTGCCGCTGTCGGGGGAGCGGCTGATGGCCGGACCCACCCGACGCGGCCCCTCCCTCGGGGCCGCCCTCGGCGACCTGCTGCGTTCCCAGGTCACCCCCCGCCACCGGCTGTCCACCTGCAACGCCCGGCACTGGCACGCACATCTGTCCCAGCTGACCGGAACCCGCCGCGGCTACCGGGCCCTTGAGGACGCAGGCCTCGGCGTGACCACCCAGACCCTCTCAGGAAGCACCAGAGGCAACTTGAACCGGCTCCCGACACGGACGCCACCCACGGGTCGTGGGACGCTTCCGGTCAGCCGACGTGACAGCGCCGCTCAGAGTGGCGGACGGCGTCCGCTGCTTTCCCGTACCACCAGTTGCGTCGCCACCTCCACCCGTGTCGTCTCCGGCTGCTCCCCGGACAGCAGCCTCAGGACCATCCGGGCCGCGAGCGCGGTCATGTCGGCGATGGGAGTGCGGATCGTCGTCAGGCGCGGGGTGACCCAGTCCGCGAAAGGCAGGTCGTCGAAGCCGACCACGCTGACGTCGGCCGGGATGCGCAGACCCAGTTCGGCGGCGGCCCGGTAGGTACCCAGGGCCTGGTGGTCGCTGCCGGCGAAGATCGCCGTCGGTCGGTCGGGCAACGCCAGGAGTTCCAGGGCGTGCTGGTGTGCGAGGCCGTGGGTGAAGTCGCCGTAGCGCACCAGCTCGGGGTCGAAGGGCAGATCCGCCTCCGCCAGTGCCGAGCGGTAGCCGTCGACTCGCGCCCGAGAGGTGAGCCTGCGCTCCGGACCACTGATGATCGCGATACGCCGATGGCCCAGCTCGATGAGATGGCGGGTCGCGGCCAGTCCGCCGGGCCAGTTGGTCGCGCCCACCCACGGTGTGCCCGGCGCGGGTTCGTCGATCGGCATCACGAGTGCGTAGGGGATGCCGAGCTGGCGCAGCTCCTCGTGCTGCTCCGGGGTCAGTTCGGGCACCACGAGGATGGCTCCGCGTGTGGCGCGGGTGGCCAGCGAGTCCAGCCACTGGCGGGCGCGTCTGCTCCGGCCGTGCGTGGAGGAGACCACCAGCCCCATGCCCGCGTCGTGCAGTACTTCCTCGGCGCCCCGGATCAGCTCGACCGCCCAGGGGCTGTCGAGTTCGTTGATGACGAAGTCGATCAGCCCGCCTGGCGGGGCCGCGGTGGCCGCCGGGCGGGTTTTCGCCAGGTAGCCGTGTTGTTCCAACAGTCGCTGTACCTTCGCCCGCGTTTCCGCCGATACATCGGATCTGTTGTGCAGCACCTTCGAGACGGTGGACACCGACACGCCTGCCTGTCCTGCAATTTTGGCCAGCGTGCGCCTCTTTCCTTCGTTGAATCCCGTCCGAACCGTTGACGTCATCGGATGAATCTCCTACGTTGCCGGACGATCGAGTTTTGCGAAAACTATCGCAATCTTCGTTCCCTGAGTAAGGCACCACGGCGAAAAGGTGGTCCCCCATGAAGAAATGGCACGCCGCTTCCCTGGCCGCGGCGGCGGCTCTGGTGCTCTCCGCATGCGGCGGAACCGGTGGCAGCGGCCGTTCCGGTGATGGGACGGGTGAGTTACTGGTCTGGGTGGACAACACCCGTATGCCCGCGGCCCAGCAGTACAAGAAGGCCCACCCCGACCTGAAGATGCGCATCGTCACCATCCCGCCCGACGCGGGTTACGTGCCCACCAAGATCTCGCTCGCCAACCGCACCAAGAGTGGCTGGCCCGACGTCACCTTCCTGGTCAACCCGGCCGAGGCGGCCACACTCGCGAGCGAGAAGTTCGGCTACGCGGCCCCGCTCGACGACCTCGTCCCGAAGTCCGTCCGCGACGGCTTCACCCCCGGCTCCCTCGACACCTGCACCTTCGGCGGCAAGACGTACTGCCTGCGCAACGACATCGCCCCCACCGTCCTGTGGTACGACGCGAAGCTGATGGACCGGTATGGCTACCAGGTCCCCAAGACCTGGGCCGAGTACCAGCAGACCGGACTGAAGGCGGCCGTGGAGCACCCCGGTACCATCGTCGGAGCCGTCAACGGCAAGTACGGCGCCGGCATCTACTTCGGCAGCAGCGGCTGTCCCACCCGCGACACGCTCAGCCTCACCGAGGTCCACATCGACCTCGGCCGATCGGACTGCACCCGGGTCGCGGACCTGCTGCAGCCGCTGGCCCGCAAGAAGGCCGTCACCACCGTCGCACCCATCGACCCGGGCTTCTCGAAGTTCGGCAAGACCGACAAGATCCTGATGCTTCCGGCCCCGGCCTGGTTCGGCGACTTCATGTTCGGCCCCGCCTTCAAGGTGCCCAAGGGCCGGATCGCCGCCGCCCCCATGCCCACCTGGCCCGGGGAGAGCGAGCCGTACGCGGGACAGGTCGGCGGTGGTGCCTTCCTCGTCTCGGCGCACGCGGGCGGGCGTACCAAGCAGGCCGCGGACCTGGTGCGCTGGATGACCACCGACGTGAACCTCCAATCGAAACAGCCCACCTACCCCGCCTTCACGGCAGCCGCGAAGAAGTGGGGCGAGGTCAAGTCGAAGGACCCGTACTACGCCTCCGACCCGATGCCCGCCCTCACCGCGGCGGCGAACGCACTGCGCCCCGGCTTCGGAGCGGTCCGCTACGAGGCCGACTGGCAGAGCAGCTTCAACGACACGTTCGTCAAGGCCGTCGACTCCGGCGGCAACCTCCGCGATTCGCTGGCAAGTTGGCAGAACAAGCTGGAGGCGGCGGCACGGACCGGCGGGTACCGGGTCGAATGAAGACGCTGACCACATCCAGCCCGCCCGCGGTCGTGGCCGAGACGTCGGCAGCGCCCCGCCGCCGACGCCGCCCCGCCCGTACCGCCGCCGTCTGGATCCTTGTCGGCCCCTACACGGTCTTCCTCGCGGTTTTCGGGCTCGCGCCCGCCGGATACGCCCTGTGGACCTCGTTCGTGCAGGACGGCTCCTTTACCGGGGGGCGCGACTGGGCGGCCGTGTTCCACGACTACCGGCTCGGGGACGCGGCCGCCCACGTGGCGACGTATCTGCTCCTGTGGCTGCCGATCCTGCTGCTGACCGTCCTGTCCCTCGCCTTCACCCTGCACGCCCGCCCCGGTCGCACGACGAGCGCGCTCCAACTCGTCTACTACCTGCCCGGCGCGGTCACCGGCTCGGCCGCGGCCCTGCTGTGGCTGTTCATGGTGAGCCCGGACAGCAGCCCCTTCTCCCCAGTGCTCAAGCTGATGGACGTCAAGAGCGCCACGGACGCGCTGTCCGGCGGCAGCATCATCGCCGTTCTCGCCGTGATGGGCATCGCGGTGCACGCCGGCGGCTGGATCGTCGTCCTGTACGGGGCGCTCAACGCACTCCCGAAGGACGTCCTCGAAGCCGCACGGGTCGACGGCGCCTCGGCCTGGCGGACCATGTGGCACATCAAACTGCCGCTGGTACGCACGTACGTCGGCTTCGTGCTGATCTCCAGTTTCGCCTCCGGCAGTCAGGTGTTCGTCGAGCCCACCGTGCTGTCCACCGGCGCCCCCGGCCAGATCAGCCCCACCTGGTCCGTCAACCAACTCGCCTACGTCTACGCCACCCAGGACGGTGATTTCGGCAAGGCCGCCGCACTGTCGCTGGCCATGCTCGCGGTCGGACTGCTGTCCGCGTGGATCGTGATCACCCGCACCCGTATGTACGCCACCGACTCCTCCGACTCACGGTGAGTGAGAAGATGACCGCTCTGTCGCGCGGCGCCCGCGCCCTGTTCCTGCTGGGGGCAGCCGTCTTCCTCGGACTGCCCCTGCTGTGGCTGCTGCTCGCTCCCACCCGCACGGCCGACGACCTGACCACCGGCTCACCGCTCGGCTTCGGCTCGCTGGGCAACGTCGGCGACGCCTGGTCGCACCTGACGTCGTACAACGACGGCGAGATGACCCTGTGGATCGGCAACTCCCTCGTCTACGCGGCGGCCAGTGTGGCCCTCGCCCTGCTGCTGTGCGTGCCCGCGGGCTACGTGCTCGCCAAACACGACTTCGCCGGCCGTCGGGCCCTGCTCACCCTCTCGACCGTGACGATGATCCTGCCCCCGGCCGCGCTGGTGCTTCCGCTGTACCTGGAGATGTCGGCACTCGACCTCACTGGCACGGTCTGGTCGGTGATCCTGCCGCTGTCCTTCTACCCCTTCGGTGTCTACCTGGCCTTCCTGCACTTCCAGGCGAACCTGCCCGACAGCCTGCTGGACGCCGGACGCGTCGACGGGGCGAGCGAACTGCGGCTGTTCTGGTCGGTCGCGGTGCCGCTGGCCCGCCCGGCCATCGCGCTGATCGCGTTCTTCGGCTTCGTCCGCTGCTGGACCGACTTCTTCCTGCCCTTCGTGATGCTCTCCGACGACCGCACCTTCACCCTCCAGCTCGGCCTGATGTCCCTGCTGCAGTCCACCGGCGCGGTCAACAACTCCAGCGGCTTCGCCGACCTCGACATCCACCAGCCGGAGGCGGCCCTGGCCGGGCTCGTGGCCTGCGCGCCGCTGCTGATCGGTTTCCTGCTCGCCCAGCGCTTCCTGCGTACCGGGCTGCTGGCCGGGGCGGAGAAGGGCTGATGCGCGGGGACGGACGACGACTGATGGACGACGCACGCACCGAACTCGCGTCCGACGTGAAGGCATTGCTGGAACCTGTCGCCTCTCGTTTCAGTGCCGGCCGGGCGCGCGTACGGCTCGGTGTGAACACGGCGATCCACGACGACACGGCCGCCGAACTGGAGGCGTTCGCCCGGCCGTTGTGGGGACTGGCGCCCCTGGCGGCGGGCCGGCAAGACGTCCCGAACGCCGAGTTGTGGGTCGAGGGACTCGCCCACGGCAGCGATCCCGCGCACCCCGAGTACTGGGGTGAGCCGGTCGACCGCGACCAGCGCATCGTCGAGATGGCCGCCATCGGCTTCGCGCTCGCGCTCGCCCCTGAGCGGTGGTGGGACCCGCTGAGCGCCCCCGAACGCGACCGGCTCGCGAACTGGCTGCTCAGCGCGCTGCACCGGGAGACCAGCGACAACAACTGGCTCTTCTTCCCCGTGCTGGTCGGCCTCGGCCTCGACCGGGTGGGAGTGCCGTACGACCGCTCACTGGTCACCGCGCGCCTCGACCGCCTGGACACGTTCTGGCTCGGTGACGGCTGGTACGCGGACGGCCCCACCGAACGGCGCGACTACTACGTCCCGTGGGCGATGCACTTCTACGGGCTGCTGTACGACACCCTCACGGGCGGCGACCGCTTCAAGGAACGGGCGGCCCGGTTCGCAGGCGACTTCCGGCACTGGTTCGCCGACGACGGTGCCGCCGTCCCGTACGGCCGCAGCCTCACCTACCGCTGGGCACAGGCCGCGTTCTGGGGCGCGCTGCCGTTCGCGGGCGTCGACGTACTGCCGTGGGGCGAGGTCAAGGGCTACCTGCTGCGGCACCTGCGCTGGTGGCGCGGGCGGCCGGTGGCCGGGCCCGACGGGCTGCTGTCCATCGGGTACGGCTATCCGCAGCCCGCGCTGGCCGAGCAGTACAACGCCTTCGGCTCGCCCTACTGGTCACTCAAGGCGTATCTGCCGCTCGCGCTGCCGGCCCATCACGCGTTCTGGACCGCGAAGGAGGAGCCGGCTCCCGACTTGCCCGCCGTCTGCGCCCAGCCGCACGCCGGGGCGGTACTCATGCGGGATTCCGGCGACGTCACCCTGCTCGCCGGGCGTCAGCACCACCCATGGGTGCGCCACGGAGCAGAGAAGTACGCCAAGTTCGCCTACTCGACCCGCTTCGGC
>NZ_JBEYFC010000452.1:4741-7304 GCF_040634175.1 Streptomyces sp. NPDC007162 | reverse complement strand
GTCATGCCGCCGGTCGGGGCGGGACCGCTGCCGGGCAGGGCGTACAGGCCCGGGCGGGTGGGGGCGTGTTCGCGGGCAGCAAGTACTGGAAGCGGATGACCTCTGACATCGGCGGCCCGGTCGTCCCCCGGGCGGAGTTCGACGCGCTGTTCGCGGCGCTCCGTACCTGGGGGCGCTGGCAGCGGGCCGACCGGGGCGCCTTCAACCTGGTGACCGCCGGACACGCCCGGCGGGCCGCCGCCCTGGTGCGCTCCGGGACGGTCGTACCGACGGCGCTGCCCTGGAACACCCGCGCCGGCCCGGACAACCCCACGCCGGCGCTGCACCACATGACGGACCTCGGTGACGTGGAGAGCCCGGAGCCGGCCACCCACAAGGACTTCGTCGCCGCCGACTACCACGGCAAGGGCATCACCCATCTCGACGCCCTCAGCCATGTCGCCTACCGCGGGGAGCTGTACGACGGCCGCCGCGCCCGCGACCACGTCGACGCCGGCGGCGCCCGCTTCGGCGCGGTCTCGGCGCTCGGGCCGCTCGTCACGACGGGCGTGCTGCTCGACATGCCCGCCGTCCTCGGCGTCGACTGGCTGGAACCGGGGCGGGCGGTACGCGCGGCGGACGTCCTTGCGGCCGAGCGGGCGCTCGGCGTGACCGTGGGCGAAGGCGACGCCGTGCTGCTGCGCTCCGGCCACGCCCGGCGCCGCCGGGAACGCGGCGCCTGGGACTCGGCGGCGTCGAGCGCGGGCTTCCACGTGGACGCGCTGCCACTGCTGGCGGAACGGGGCATCGCGCTGCTCGGCGGGGACGGCGACAGCGACGTACGGCCCTCACCCGTGCCCGGTGTGCACTCGCCCGTGCACGCCCTGGCGGTGGCCGCCCTGGGGGTGCCGCTGCTCGACAACCTCGACCTGGAGGCGCTGTCGGCCGCTGCCGCCGAGGCAGGCCGGTACACCTTCATGCTGGTCGTGGCGCCCCTGGACATCCCGGGCGGGACGGGATCGCCCGTCAACCCGGTCGCGGTCCTGTGACGGCAGTCCCGGGCCGCGGGCGGGCGGGATCCGGCAGGCGATGAATCTCGCGGCCAATGTCCGTATTCTCGTTTATGTCGATTTCTTTGCGAAAGGCTGATTCTTACGACGGTGAGCGAGGCGCAGAGTGATTCGGTCCGGCGGGCAACCAGGGTCGACCAGGCGGCCGACGGGTGATTCGGGTCCCGTACGTTTCCGTGAGCGGTTCCTGCAGGGCGAGCAGGTCGACAGCGGAGTACGGGCGCCGATCCTGGACTCCTGGCTGCGCTGCCAGTCCCTCGGTCTCTCGCCCGACCGGGCCGACCTGCCCTTCCACGAGGACTTCGACCCCGGCGGGCCGATCGTGCGGGCCGCGGTTCCCGTGCTCGACCGGCTCCAGGCCCTTTTCTCCGGCAGCCAGATCAACATCTCGCTCGCCGACGCGAGCGGCACCGTACTCCTGCGCCGCTTCGGCGACCCGGCGATGCCCCGCAGCCTGCCCCCGATCCAGGTGGTGCCGGGCTTCGTCTTCGCCGAACGGTTCGCCGGCACCAACGGCATCGGGCTCGCCCTCGCCGAGCGCGGCCTCGTCCGGGTCTTCGGCGCCGAGCACTTCGCGGAACGCGCCCAGGGCAACGCCTGTATCGCCGCGCCCGTCCGGGACCCGCTCAGCGGGCGCATGGAGGGCGTGCTGTGCTTCGGCTACCACCGCAGCGCCGAGGACCCGGCCCTGGGCGACCTCATCCGCCGGGCGGTACGGGCCGTGGAGGGCAGGCTGCTACGGCAGAGTTCGGCCCGCGAACGGGTCCTGCTCAGGGCGTACGAGTCCGCCGTCGGCCTCCCCCTGGGGCTCTCCGTGGACGAACGGGTCCTGGACCTCCGTCCCGCCGACCGGGTCATCCTCATGGAGAAGGCCGCCGAGCTCATCTCCCGCGGCCGGCACGCGGCCATGGGGGTCTCCCTCTCCGACGGCCGCCGGGTCACGCTCGTCAGCCGCCGGGTGACCGGCGCCTCGGGGGTGCAGGGCCTCGCCGTGGAGATGCTGCTGCCGGGCCTCGCCGTGAGGGCGCCCCTGGACGTCTCGCCTCATCAGGTGCGGCTGGACGCGGCCTTCGGGTCCGTGGCGGGGGACGGGCTCGGGGACGAGGGGTGGGCTCGCACGCCCGGTCCGCTGCGCTCCGCCGCGGGTCCCACGGGGGCGGCGGGCACGCCCGCCGTCACGGCCCGTACGGACACGACCGGGCCCCCGAACCGTTCCCCCGCCGCAAGGCCACCCGACCTCCTCCTCAGATGCACCCCCGCCCAGCCGCGTTCTCCCGCCGAGCCCTCGGCGGCCACCCCGTCGCGTTCCCCCGCCGAGCCTTCGGCCGCCGTGCCGCCAGGTCTTCCCACTGAGCCCGCGGTGGCCGCTTCGTCGGGTTCCGCCGCCGAGCCTTCGGCGGCCGCTTCGTCGGCTTCCCTCGCCGAGCCTTCGGTCGTCGCTGCGTCCGGTCTTCCCGCTGAGCCCTCGGTCGCCCCGTCGGGTTCCGCCGCCGAGCCTTCGGTCGTCGCTGCGT
>NZ_JBEYFC010000452.1:0-4641 GCF_040634175.1 Streptomyces sp. NPDC007162 | reverse complement strand
GCGTCCGGTCTTCCCGCTGAGCCCTCGGTCGCCCCGTCGGGTTCCGCCGCCGAGCCTTCGGTCGTCGCTGCGTCCGGTCTTCCCGCTGAGCCCTCCGTGGTCGCCCCGTCGGGTTCCGCCGCCGAGTCCTCGGTCGTCGCCGCGTCCGGTTCTCCCGCCGAGCCCTCCGGTGCCGCCCCGCCACGGGCGGACCTGCGTTCCGCGGCCCCGCCGCTGCGGACGGGGCCGGTCGGTCAGGGTGCCGCCCGCAGCGGCACGGCCGCCCAAGGTGCCGAGCCTCCCGGCGCCCCGCGACGGCTCGTCCTCTTCGGTGAGCCCGAGGTCGGCGCCTACGCCCTGGCCGCGCGCCGCAGGCTGGAGCTCTTGTCCGAGGCCAGCACGAGGATCGGGACGACGCTCGACGTCCGCCGCACCGCCGAGGAGATGGCACTGACGGCCGTACCGAGGCTCGCCGACCACGTCACCGTCGACCTGCCCGACGCGGTGCTGCGCGGCGAGGAGGCCGACGACCCGCTCGGCGACCTGCGCCGGACGGTGGTGCACGGCGTCCGGGACGGACTGCCCTTCACCCCGGTCGGCAAGCGGATCGCCTTCGGTCCCGCCACCCCGCAGCTGCGCTGTCTCAGCAACGGCCGGGCCGAGCTGGAGCCGGACCTCCAGGCCGCCGCCGGCTGGCTCGCACAGGATCCCGAGCACACCGAACGGCTGCTGGCCGAGGTGCACTCGCTCATCGCCGTACCGCTGGTGGCCCGGGGCGTCGTCCTGGGCATCGCCAGCTTCTACCGCGGGCAGGGCTCCGCCCCCTTCGGTGACGACGACCGCTCCCTGGCACTGGAACTGGCCAGCCGGGCCGCCCTCTCCATCGACAACGCCCGCCGGTACACCCACGAACGTTCGATGGTCCTGGCCCTCCAGCGCCGCCTGCTCCCGCACGGGCTGCCCGACCAGGACGCCGTGGAGATCGCCCACCGCTACCTGCCCGCCGAGTCGGACGTGGGCGGCGACTGGTACGACGTCATCCCGCTCTCCGGCACCCGGATCGGCCTGCTCGTCGGCGACGTCGTGGGACACGGCATGCTGTCCGCGGCCACCATGGGCCGGCTGCGCACCGCCGCCCGCAGCTTCGCCGAACTGGACTTCCCACCGGACGAGGTGCTCACCCACCTGGACAACCTGGTCGGCCGGCTGGACCGCGACGACCCCGACGGCGAGGGCTCCGGCATCATCGGGGCGACCTGCCTGTACGCCGTCTACGACCCCACCACACAACGCTGCGTCATGGCCCGCGCCGGTCACCCGCCGCCCGCGCTGGTCCGCCCCGACGGCAGCGTCCGCTACCCCGACCTGCCCGCAGGACCCCCGCTCGGTCTCGGCGGGCTGCCCTTCGACGCCGTCGAGGTCGACCTGCCGGAGGGCAGCCAGCTGGTCCTCTACACGGACGGACTCATCGAGGACCGCCACCGCGACGTGGACGCCGTGCTCGAACAGCTGCGCGGCGCCCTGGCCGGCCACCCGGAGCGCACGCCCGAGGAGACCTGCCGGGCCATCCTGGACCGGGTGGCACCCGCCCATCCCTGTGACGACATCGCCCTGCTCGTGGTCCGCACCCACGCGCTGGCCGCCGACCGGATCGCCACCTGGGACCTGACCCCCGACCCGGCCCTGGTCGGCGAGGTCCGGGCCGCCGCCCTCGGCAAGCTCACCGAATGGGGCCTGGACGACACCGCGTTCGCCATGGAGCTGATCCTGAGCGAGCTGGTCACCAACGCCATCCGGCACGGCGCCGGTCCCATCCGGGTACGGCTGCTGCACCACCGCACCGTGATCTGCGAGGTCGTCGACGCCGGCAACACCGCCCCGCACCTGCGCCGGGCGGCCAGCACCGACGAGGGCGGCCGCGGTCTGTTCCTGGTCGCCCAGCTCGCCCGGGCCTGGGGCACCCGGCATCTGTCCCAGGGCAAGGTCATCTGGGCCGAATGCGGACTCGACGGCGTGTGAGAGGAAGACGGTCGCCCCGTATCGTACGGATTGATGTAATTTCCTACCGTGTGTGACGCTCCCGGCCAGGACGCGGCTCCCCCCTTCGCGGCGGAACCCGTGGTCGCCGTCCGTGGGCTCGTCAAACGGTTCGGCGGCACCCTCGCCCTGGACGGCGTCGACCTCGACGTCCACGCTGGCAGCGTCCTCGCCCTGCTCGGACCCAACGGCGCCGGCAAGTCCACGCTCATCAAGGTGCTCGCCGGCGTCCACCGTCCGGACGCGGGCCGGGTCACCGTCACCGGACATCCCCTCGGCAGCCGTGCCGCCACCCGCGCGATGTCCTTCATCCACCAGGACCTGGGACTCGTGGACTGGATGACGATCGCCGAGAACGTCGCCCTGGGCGGCGGATATCCACGCCGCGCCGGCCTGATCTCCTGGCGCCGCACCCGCGCGCGCTGCTCCGAGGCCCTGCGCACCGTCGCCGCCCACCTCGACCCCGACGAGCCCCTCGCCCGGCTCACCCCCGCCGAGCGCTCCCTGGTCGCCCTCGCCCGGGCCCTGGCGGTCGACGCGCGGCTCATCGTCCTGGACGAACCCACCGCCCGCCTGCCGGCCGCCGACTGCGCCCGGCTCTTCCGGGTCCTGCACGACCTGCGCGACCAGGGCCGCGCGGTCCTCTACGTCAGCCACCGCCTCGACGAGGTCCACCAGGTGGCCGACACCTTCGCCGTGCTGCGCGACGGCCGGCTGGTCAGTCGCGGCCGACTCGCCGGGTACGGGGCAGCCCGGCTCGTCCACGACATCATCGGCGGTCGGCCCCCGGACAGCCGTCCCGCCGCTGCCGGGGCCCCACCGGGAGCGGTCGTCCTCACCCTCGACGGCTTCCGCACCACCGGCACGGGCCCGGTGAGCCTGACACTGCGGGCAGGCGAGGCCGTGGGCCTCGTCGGTCTCTCCGGCGCCGGGCACGTCGAACTCGGCCGTGCGCTCGCGGGCGCCCTGCCCGTCCTCGGCGGCACGGCCACGCTTGACGGCCGGCCCTACCGCCCCCGCACGGTCGCCGACGCCGTCGCCCGCCGGGTCGGCCTGGTCCCCGGCGACCGCCTCCGGGAGGGCCTGCTCCCGCGGCTGACCGTGCGCGAGAACCTGCTCGCCAACCCCCGCGCCGACGGCGTCCCGGCGCTCGCCCGGATCGGCCCGCGCCGGGAACGGGCCGAGGCCGCCGCTCTGATCAGGAAACTCGCGGTGCGACCCCGTGACCCCGAGGTGCCCGTCGCCACCCTCTCCGGCGGCAACCAGCAGAAGGTCATGATCGGCCGCTGGCTGCGGGTGGCGCCCCGGCTGCTGATCCTGGAGGAGCCCACCGCGAGCGTCGACGTCGGCGCGAAGGACGCGATCCACCGGCTCCTCGACGACGCGCTCGCCCGGGGGCTCGCGATCCTGCTCGTCTCCACCGACTTCGAGGAGGTCGCCGACGTCTGCCGGCGCGCTCTCGTCCTGGTCCGCGGATCGGTGACGGCCGAGCCGGGCGGCGGCGCCCTCACCGCCGCGGCACTCACCCGGGCCGCCTCGGCCGTACCCCCGTCCGGAACCGGGGGCGGCCCATGACCGGCCGCGTGCCCCGCCCCGCCGGCCACCTGATCGGCTCCTACGGCCTGCCGGCCCTCACCGTCCTGCTCGTCCTGGTCTTCTCGCTCGCGCTGCCCCGGACCTTCCCCACCCTCGACACCGCCGACTCGATCCTGTCCACCCAGTCCATCCCGGCCGTCCTCGCCCTCGCCGCGATGGTCCCCATCGTCACCGGCGCGTTCGACCTCTCCCTCGGCTACGGCCTCGGCCTCGCCCACGTCCTGGTGCTGAAGCTGATCGTCGACGAGGGGTGGCCCTGGCCGCTCGCCTGCCTCGCCGTGGTCGTGGGCGGGGGCGCCGCCGGGGTCCTCAACGGGGTCGTCGTGGAGTTCGGGCGGATCGACTCCTTCATCGCCACCCTCGGCACCGGCAGCATGATGTACGCGATCAGCGGCTGGGTCACCGGCGGCAGCCGGATCGTGCCGGGCCCCCAGGGACTGCCGCCCGCCTTCACCGGCCTCTACGACTCCCGGTTCCTCGGCCTGCCGGTCCCCGCCTTCTACGTCCTCGCCGTCGCCGCCGTCCTCTGGCTGGTGCTGGAGCGGCTGCCGGTCGGCCGGTACCTGTACGTCGTCGGTTCCAACCCGCGCGCGGCCGAACTGGTCGGCATCCGGACCCGTACCTGCACGGTGTACGCGTTCACCGCGGCGGGACTGCTCGTCGGCGTGGCCGGGGTGCTGCTCGCCGCCCAGCAGCAACAGGGCAACCCCAGCGTCGGCCTCGACTACCTGCTGCCCGCTTTCACCGGGGCCCTCCTCGGCTCGACGGCGATCCGGCCCGGCCGGCCGAACGTCCTCGGCACGGTCGTCGCCGTCGCGGTGCTCGCCGTCGGCCTCACCGGCATCGGCCAGCTGGGCGCCGACTTCTGGACCGTGCCCCTTTTCTACGGCGCCACCCTGCTGATCGCCGTGGGCCTGGCCGGCTACGCGTCCCGGCGCCGTCTGCGCGCCGGCCCCGGTCTCCCGCCCGGCCCGCCGGAACCGGCGGAGGGCGGCGCCGCATGACCCCCGGCCCGCCGCGCGCCGCCAC
>NZ_JBEYFC010000451.1:0-7307 GCF_040634175.1 Streptomyces sp. NPDC007162 | reverse complement strand
TCCCGCCACTGCCGGGCTCGGACGAACCGCCTGGCCTCGCTCTTGTCGTCGGCGAAGGCCAGCGCGGAGCCGGCGAACCGCCAGCTCTCCCGCGCGACGACGGTGGAGTCGATGGTGATCCGGGGCGAGTGGTCGCCGTCCCGGCGCAGGGTGAAGCGGTCCATCACACGGTTGCTGAGCGCGTGGCAGAACACGTCGAGCAGGTCGAAGACCGAGCCGTCGGGCAGCACGGCCGTGAGCCCGCCGCCGCGCTCCTCCACCCGCACCTCGCCGGAGCGGACGGTGCGCGGGCGGTGCGGGTCGGCGCTGTGGTCGGCGAGTGCGACGTAGTGGTCCTCCGGGCGGTCCAGGGACTGCCGGCTGCGGGCGGACCACTTGAGCGGAAGCTCCTTGGGCAGCATGGGCAGCAGCCGTGGGCCGGGGAAGTCGAGGGTGGTCTCGTCGATCAGCTGCCCCCGGTCGGGGTGCTGGTGGACGAAGAGCGACTGGGCGAGGGTGTTCATGGCGACGTGCAGTTCGCCGATGACGAGTTGGAACTCGCCGCGTTCGACGGCGTCCAGGTCCTCGGCGACGATCATCAGGTCGGGGCTGATGTAGCGGCTGAGCGACCAGCCGCGCCCACCCTCGGGGAACGCCTCGCGTACCCGGTCGGCGATGGCGGCACTGGAGAGCGAGACCCGCCGGGCGCCGGCCGGGGCGTCGATGATCCGCGCCCAGCGCTCGCGCAGCTCGGCCTGGATGCGCTCGATGTCGGTGAGGGATTCGGGGTGCGGGGCGGGCAGGCAGGCGAACCAGAGCGAGCCGAGGTCGACCTGCTCGTGCAGCTTCCGCAGCTCCTGGTAGGCCTCGTGGACGCGTGCGCCGATGGCCTCCGCGTACCGGTTGGTCATCCAGCGGGCGGCGGTCAGGCACAGCTCCAGCGGAGCGAGCCGGGCCAGGACGGCGGTGCCCACGGTCGCCGTGGCGGACCGGCGGCAGTCGGCGTACACCAGGGCGCGGTTGGGCGCGGTGCGGGCCCCCTTCTCGCGGACCGCCGACACCTCGGTGATCTCGGCGAAGCCCGCCTCCAGGGCGGCGAGCGCCGCGGTCAGCTCCTCGGGGTCGGTGCCCGCCCGCTGGACCCGGTCGCGGCCGGTCTCCAGCACCGCCAGCTTGGCCAGGGCGGGTTCCCGTACCGCCGGGTCGCCGATGCGCTCCAGCATGGCGCGCAGTTCCCGCTCGGGGTAGGTACCGGCGGGCACGTCCAGCTTCCAGCCGATCAGGCGGCGCGAGACCAGCCATTCCAGGGCCTCGGTCACCTCCCCGGCCGGCAGGTCGCGGCCCAGCTCCCGGGCGGCCAGGGCGGTGATCTCGGCGGGCGTCCGGCGCCCGTCGCACAGGCGCAGGACGGTGAGCGCGGGTTCCGGAGCCGGCTGCGGCGGGCGGCCGGGCAGGCGCACCGCGCCGTCGACCACCCGGACGAACGGAACCTGGCGCGGCGGCGTCCACGCGCGCACCCGCGGGTCGCGGTCGATGGCCTTCGCGAGGGCGTCCATCGACCAACTGGAGAAGTAGACCCGGGACTCGGCGACCAGGCCCGTGCCGGGGTGCACCTCGACGCCGCGCCGGGAGGGGTCGAAGGTGCCCCAGCCGACCGGTCCGAAGAAGCCGATGGTGTCGTTCTTGACGCAGAACCGCTGCCAGTAGTGGGCGACCAGTTCCTCGCGTTGGCGGGGCATGCTGGTGCGGCCCTCGGCGGACGGTGTCCAGTCGAGAAACGGCTTGATGCCGGTGCGCAGCACCGTGCGGTTCTGCCAGGCGACCGCGGCGCGGAACGGTGCCGAGGCGGCGATCTCCTGGAGGTCGCGTGCGGTGCGCACCGCGGCCGCGGAGAAGGCCTCCTCGAACGCCTGCCAGTCCGCCCCCGCCGGCACCTCCCCGGGGGCGAACTTGTCCGCGGCCGAGGCCAGGCCCTCCGGGGCCAGCCGTAGTACTCCCGCGGCGGGGAAACCGGGCCCGCGCAGTGCGAAGTGCGTCCACAGGCGCCACCCGCCGCCGGGCATGCGTATGGTGTCGGACATTGCTGTGCTACCTCCCTGGGAAGAGTGCGCCGGGCCGGCGGTCGGCCGGTCGTCAGGCCGGCTCTGCCGGGATGCCGCCGAGGCACCACTCCAGAACGGCGCGGGCGCTGTGGTACTTGTTCTCGGCCTGCTGGAACGCGATGCTCGCGGGGCCGTCCAGCACCTCGCCGGTCACCTCGTCGCCGCGGTGCGCGGGCAGGTCGTGCATGAAGACGGCGCCGGGGCAGGCCGCCAGCACGGCGGCGTCCACCCGGAAGGGGGCGAACACGCGCCGCCAGTCGGGGTCGGGCTTGGTCGTGCCGGTGGTCTGCCAGCGGGTGGTGTAGACGATGTCGACCTCGGGCAGGTCGGCCATGTTGTGCCGTTCCTCGACCAGCGCGCCGGACTCCTTGGCGTGCACGGCCGCCCGGTCGAGGAAGGCCGCGTCCAGTCCGTAGCCGGGCGGGGTCCGCAGGTGCAGCTCGGTGCCGCGGAACCGGCTGAGGGCCAGGGCGAGCGCCGAGGCGGTGTTGTTGCCCTCGCCGACGTACAGCACCCGCAGTCCCTCGATCCGCCCGAAGCGGCGAAGCATCGTGGTGAGGTCGGTGAGGGCCTGGGTGGGGTGCTCGGCGGCGCTCATCGCGTTGACCACGGCCATCCGCCGCTGGGCGGCGTAGGCGCGCAGTTCCTCGGTGCTGCCCACGGTGCGCGCCACCAGCACGTCGAGCATCCGGGAGAGCACGTCGCCGGTGTCCTCGGAGCTCTCCCCGGTGTTCTCCTGGAGGTCGCCGGGACCATAGGTGATCAGCCGCGCGCCGAGCCGGAGCGCGCCGGCCGAGAACGCGGTCCGGGTGCGGGTGGACGTCTTGCGGAACAGCACGCCGACGACGGCGTCGGCGAGCGGCCGGGCACCCTCGCACTCGCCGGCGGCGTACTGGGCGCCGCGGTGCACGAGCCAGCGCAGCTCCCGGTCGGTCAGGTCGTCGACGGAGATCAGGTGGTGGCGGTCGGGGCGGGGCATCGCGGGGTTCCTCCTCGGGTGGCTGGCCGTCAGTTCGCTTGCAGGGCGTCGAGCAGGATGCCGAGCCCGTCGTCGAGCAGACCGGGCTCGATCGTCAGCGGGGGCATCACCTTGAGGACCTCGTCGTAGCGGCCGCAGCGCTCGACGATCAGGCCGCGCTCGAAGGCGTGTCGCTGGACGCACTCGGCCCGCTCCGCACCGCCGGCCCCGGCGGTGTCGACGCCCAGCACCATGCCCCGGCCGCGCACCACGAGGCCGGGGTCCAGCGCGGCCGCGTCGGCCCGGAACCGGGCCAGGCGCTCCGCACCCCGCTGAAGGCCGCTCAGGAAGTCGTCCCGCTGCCACAGTTCACAGGCTGCGGTGGCCGCCACGAAGGCGAGCTGGTTGCCGCGGAACGTGCCGGTGTGCTCACCGGGCTGCCACAGGTCCAGCTCGCGGCGGAACAGCGTGAGCGAGAGCGGCAGCCCGTAGCCGCTGAGGGACTTGGAGACGGTGACGATGTCCGGCACGATCCCGGACTCCTCGAAGCCGAAGAACGCGCCGGTGCGGCCGCAGCCGGTCTGGATCTCGTCCAGGATCAGCAGCACCCCGTGCCGTTCGGTGACCTCGCGCAGCCGGCGCAGCCACTCCCGGCTCGCCGGGTAGACGCCGCCCTCCATCTGTACCGATTCGACGACGACGGCCGCGGGCGGTTCGGTGCCGGAGGACGGGTCCGCCCACAGCCGCTCGATCAGGCCGATCGAGTCGAACGGGCCGAGCGGGCCGTCCTCGAAGGGGACGAAGGTCACGTCCCCGCCGGCGACCGTGCCCGCGCGGCGGGCGCGGCGGCTGCCGGTGACCTCCAGCGAACCGCGGGACATCCCGTGGTAGGCACCGGTGAAGGCGGTCAGGCCGGTGCGGCCCGTCGCCCGGCGGGCCAGCTTGAGGGCTGCCTCGACCGCGTCGGTCCCGGTCGGGCCGGTGAACTGCACCTTGAAGTCGAGGCCGCGCGGCTGCAGCACGACCTCGGTGAGGCGGGTGAGGAAGTCGCGCTTGGCGACGGTGTGCAGGTCGAGGCCGTGCATGAGGCCGTCGTCGGCGAGGTAGTCGATGATGCGCCGCTTGACGGCGTCGTGGTTGTGTCCGTAGTTGAGGCTGCCGGCGCCGCAGAAGAAGTCGATGAAGGGCCGGCCGTCGTCGGTGTGCAGCAGCGCGCCCTTGGCGCGCTCGAACACCACGGGGAAGGTACGGCAGTACATCCGCACCTCGGACTCGATCTTCTCGAAGACAGAGGTGTCGGTGGTCGCGAGGAGTGTCATGGCGGTCCTTGGGCGAGGAGGTGGTTGCGGTCAGCGGCCGGCGGTCGTGCGCGCGCCGCGCGGGCGTGCGGTCAGCCGCGGCAGGGGGCCGTCCGGGGCCAGCGGTGGATAGCCGTCCAGGGCCGTGGCGAGTGCGGCGACGGTGGGGTGGTCGAACAGGGCCCGTACGGGGACGTCCACCCCGAGGGCGGCGCGCAGGCGCACGGACACCCGGGTGGCGAGCAGCGAGTGTCCGCCGAGCAGGAAGAAGTCGTCGTGGGCGCCGATCCCGGTGGCGCCGAGGACCTCTTCCCAGACCCTGGCCACGGACCGTTCCCGCGGGGTGCGCGGAGCGGCTGCCGGGCCGGCCGCCTGCGGCGCAGGCACGGGGAGCGCGTGGCGGTCCACCTTCCCGCTGACCGCGGTCGGGATGGCGTCCAGCAGGACGAACGCGGCCGGCACCAGATGGTGGGGCAGGGAGTCGAGCAGTTCGCCGCGCAGGGCGTCGGGGGCGGGAGGGTTTTTGGGGTCGTCCGCGACCAGGTACGCGGTGAGCTGCTGACCGCCGTCGGCGTCCGGCGTCGGGTGCACCACGGCGGCGCGGACGCCGTCGAGAGCGAGCAGCGCGGCCTCGATCTCGCCCGGTTCGATCCGGTGGCCGCGGATCTTCACCTGGTGGTCGCTGCGGCCGAGGATCTCCAGCGAGCCGTCCGGACGGATCCGGCCGAGGTCGCCGGTGAAGTAGAGCCGGCCGCCGGGCGCGGTGGAGTGCGGGTCGGGGAGGAAGACGCCGGCGGTCTGGGCGGGCCGCCCCCGGTAGCCCCATGCGAGGCCGTCGCCCCCGATGCAGACGTGCCCGGTGACGCCCTCGGCCACCGGCTCCAGCCGGTCGTCGAGCACCCGGACGGTGGTGTTGTCCACCGCCGCCCACCGCTCTACCCGTCCGTCGGCGCCGTGCCGGGCCACGCTGGTCCAGATCGTGGCCTCGGTCGGCCCGTAGAGGTCCAGGACCGGGGCTCCGTCCGCCGCGAGCGCCGCGGCCAGGTCGGTGTGCAGCTTCTCTCCGCCGGACAGCACCGTAAGACCTGGGCCGGGGGTCCAGCCCGTGTCGACCAGCATCCGCAGCATCGACGGGGTGGCCTGCATCAGATCCGGGCGGGCCTCGCCGATCAGCCGGATCAGGCGCTCGGGGTCGCGGGCCTGCTCGCTGTCGGCCAGCACCAGCCGGGCGCCGGTCAGCAGCGGCAGGCACAGCTCCAGCATCGAGGGGTCGAAGGAGGCGGTGGTGACGCCCAGCACGGTGGCCTCCGGCCCCGGCTCCAGCCGGGCCGCCATGGCGAGCAGGAAGTTGGTCAGGGCATGGTGCGGGATCTGCACGCCCTTGGGGGTGCCGGTCGAGCCGGAGGTGTGGAAGACGTACGCCAGGTCGTGCGGTCCGGTGGTCCGCTCGCGCCGGTGCGCCGGGCCGGCCGGCGGCGGGTCGCCGTCGAGCAGAAGGATCCTTGCCCCGGTGCCGGCCACCCGTCCGGCCAGCGGGCCGGTGGTGACGACCACCGCGGCCCTGGTGTCCTCGATCAGGTGGCCGATGCGCCGCGCGGGGTGCAGCGGGTCGAGCGGGACGTAGGCGGCGTCCGCCTTGAGAACGCCGAGCAGGGCGACGAGGAGCCCGGTGCCGCGCTCCAGCAGAACGCCCACCCGGGTGCCGCGGCCGACGCCGAGGCCGCGCAGCCGGTGTGCCAGCTCGTCGGCCCGCCGGTCGAGTCCGGCGTAGCTCAGCTCGCCGTCCCCGGAACTGACGGCAATGGCGTGCGGGGTGCGGCGCGCCTGCTGCTCGAACAGGTCGGTGACGGTCTGCGGGGGCACGGCGCGGGCGCTGCCCACACCGAGCGCGAGCCGGCGGCGGCGCTCGCCGCCGGGCAGCGGCTCGAGTACGGAGGTGGCACCGGCCAGCGGCTTGTCCGGGGTGGCGAGCAGCTCGTGCAGGAGCCGGACGTAGTCCTCGGTGATGCGGGCGGCCGTCTCGGGCGTGAACAGCGCGGTGGCGTACTGCAGGCGCAGCCCGAGGCTGCCGTCGGGGCGGCCGAGCAGGTCGAGCGCCAGGTCGAACGGTGTCCCGGCGACCGGGGCGGGCACCACTTCGACCGACAGGCCGGGCAGGTCGGGTGGTTCGGCCTGGGAGTCGAGGGTCAGGAAGGAGACCTGGAAGAGGGGGTTGCGGCTGAGGTCGCGGGGCGGGGCCAGCTCGCCGACCACGCGTTCGAACGGGGTGTCGGCGTGCGTGAGGTCGGCCAGGAACGCGTGCCGGACCCGGTCCACCAGCTCGCCGAAACCCGGTCGGCCGGACAGGGCGGCGCGCAGCACCACGGTGTTGACGAAGGGGCCGACGAGGTCCCTGGCGGCGGGGTGGCCGCGGCCGGCGACCGGGGTGCCGACGGCGAAGTCGCTCTGCCCGCTGTAGCGGCCCAGTTGGGCCTGGAAGGCCGCGAGCAGCACCATGAAACGGGTGGCGCGGCGGGAGCGGGCCAGCCGGTCGGCCCGTGCCACCAGATCGGCAGGGAGGGTGAACCGGGCCACGGCGGCGGTGCCGTCGAACTCGGCCGGGCGGGGCCGGTCGGTCGGCAGGTCCAGCGGCGGCAGGTCCGCCAGCCGCGAGCGCCAGTGGTCGAGGCCGCGGGCGAGCCGGGGACCGGCCGACCGCTCGCGCTGAAGGGCCGCGAGGTCGGAGTACTGCAGGGGAAGCTCCGGCAGCCCGTGGCGGACACCGGTGGTCCTGCCGCGGTAGGCCGCGGCCAGGTCTCGGGTGAGGACGTTCCAGGAGGAGAAGTCGAAGGCGATGTGGTGGACCACGACGACCAGCAGGTGGTCGTCGGGCGCGAGCCGCGCCAGAGTGGCCCGCAGCGGCGGCGCGGTCGACAGGTCGACCGGCCGGCGCAGCGCGCGCTCGAGGACCGCGGCGATGCCGGCCGCTCC
>NZ_JBEYFC010000450.1:0-7346 GCF_040634175.1 Streptomyces sp. NPDC007162 | reverse complement strand
GTGCGGTCTCGCCGACGACGGCCGCACGGTCCTCGTCGTCACCCACTCGGTGGCCGAACTGGCGCTGTGCGACAAGCTGCTGGTGATGGCGCCGGGCGGCTCGGTCGCCTACTTCGGGCCGCCCGAGGAGGCGCTGAACTTCTTCGGCTACGACACCTGGGCCGACGTCTTCTCCGCCTTCGAGAACTACCGCGACTACGACTGGGCGGGACGCTGGAAGGGCTCCCAGCACTACCAGATGTACGCCGCGGACATCGACGCCAGCGCCCCGCAGGCCGTACAGATGCCGCCGATGCAGGTGATGAAGCCGAAGAAGCCGCAGAGCTGGGGTTCACAGCTGCTGACCCTGGTACGGCGGTACACGGCGGTCATCGCCTCCGACAAGGGCTTCCTGGCGCTGACGGTGATCCTGCCCGCGGTGCTCGGCGCGGTCAGCCTGCTCATCGACAGCGACAAGACCCTGCTGGTGAACCCGGTCAACCACAAGACCGGCATCCCCGTGCCCAACGGCACGGCGACCACCGTCCTGCTGATCCTCGCGGTCGGCGCCTGTTTCGCGGGCGCCGCGAACTCCGTGCGTGAGCTGATCAAGGAACGGGTCATCTACGAGCGGGAGCGCGCGGTCGGCCTGTCCCGGTCGGCGTACCTGATGTCCAAGGTGGTCGTGCTCGGGGTGATCACCGTGCTGCAGGGCCTGATGGTCGGCCTGATCGGCTTCTCCAGCCGCACGATCCCCGACGAGGGCGTGGTCCTCGGCCACTCCGTCCTGTTCGAGCTGTGCATCCCGATCATGGGGCTCGGCTTCACCTCGATGATGTTCGGCCTGGTCATCTCCTCGCTGGTGAAGACGTCCGAGAAGACCATGCCGCTGCTGGTGATGTTCGCGATCATCCAGGTCGTCTTCACCGGCTGCCTGTTCACCCTGAACGGCGCGGTCGGCGCCAACCAGCTCTCGTTCCTGATGCCGTCCCGCTGGGCGGTGGGCGCCGCCGGCGCCACGCTGGACTTCAACAACATCGCGCCCAACACCGACGACCCGACCAGCAAGGACCCGCTGTGGGCGCACACGGCGGGCGCCTGGAGCATGGACATGGCCGTGCTGATCGTCCTCGGTGTGCTCTGCGGCTTCCTGGTGGCCCGCTTCCTGCGCCGCCACGAGCCCGAGGTCATGCGCAAGTAACACCTCGCGTACGACGCCGAAGGGCGGCACCCCGCATTCGACTTTCTTCAAGGCTACGACGTCCTAGGGGCGTTCTGGACGACGGTGAAACTGACCGTCCTCTCCGCCGTCGGCTCCCTGGTCTGGGGCACTCTGCTGGCCGGGATGCGGGTCAGCCCGGTCCCGCTGATGCGCGGGTTCGGCACCGCCTACGTCAACATCGTCCGGAACATCCCCCTGACGGTCATCATCATCTTCACCTCGCTCGGCCTCGCCGACATCTTCGGCGTCACGCTGGGCACCCAGGACTTCAAAGCCCAGGGCTTCCGCCTCGCGGTGCTCGGTCTGACCGCCTACACCGCGGCCTTCGTCTGCGAGGCGCTCCGCTCCGGCATCAACACCGTGCCCGTGGGACAGGCCGAGGCGGCCCGCGCGATCGGGCTGAACTTCTTCCAGACCCTGCGGATCATCGTGCTGCCGCAGGCCTTCCGCGCGGTGATCGGCCCGCTGGCCAACGTCCTGATCGCGCTCACCAAGAACACCACGGTGGCCGCGGCGATCAGCGTCGCCGAGGCCGCCGCCCTGATGAAGACGATGATCGAGAACGAGGCCCAGACGGTGGCCATCGGCGCGGTCTTCGCCTTCGGTTTCGTGGTCCTGACCCTCCCGACCGGCCTGTTCCTCGGCTGGCTCGCCAAGCGCCTGGCGGTGAAACGATGAGCTCGGTCCTGTACGACACCCCCGGGCCCCGCGCCAAGCGGCGCAACGCGCTGCTCTCCGTGGTCTTTTTCCTGCTCCTCGCCCTGCTGGTGTGGTGGGTCTGGCAGAAGCTGGACGACAAGGGCCAGCTGAAGTGGGCGCTGTGGCAGCCGTTCACCACCTCCGAGGCGTGGACCACGTACCTGCTGCCGGGCCTCGGCAACACCCTCAAGGCGGCGGCGCTCGCCATGGTGATCGCCCTGCCGCTGGGCGCGGTCTTCGGCATAGCCCGGATGTCCGACCACGCGTGGGTGCGGATCCCGGCGAGCTGGGTCGTGGAGTTCTTCCGCTCGATCCCGGTCTTGCTGCTGATGCTGTTCGCCAACGAGTTCTTCGTCCGCTCCACCGACGTCGGCAGTGACGAGAGGCCGCTGTACGCGGTCGTCACCGGCCTGGTGCTCTACAACGCCTCGGTGCTCGCCGAGGTCGTACGGGCGGGCGTCCTGGCCCTGCCGAAGGGGCAGACCGAGGCGGCGTACGCGATCGGACTGCGCAAGGGGCAGACGATGACCGGCATCCTGCTGCCGCAGGCGGTCACCGTGATGCTGCCTGCCATCGTCAGCCAGCTCGTGGTGATCGTGAAGGACACCGCGCTGGGCGGTGTGATGCTCCAGTTCACGGAGCTGCTCACGGCGCGCGGCACGCTGGCCGCGAACTACGCCAACGTCATCCCCAGTTTCGTGGTCGTCGCGGTCATCTTCATCCTGCTGAACCTCGCGCTCACCACGTTCGCGTCCTGGCTCGAGGCCCGGCTGCGGCGCAGCAAGCGCAGCACCGGCGCGGTCCTGGGCGCCGAGGACGTCGAGGACCTGAACGCGGCCGAGGTGGGCGGCGGCTTCGGCTCCGGAGCGTCCGCCTGACGCCCGGTCAACCTGTGTGACACACCCGACGGCGGCGGTCGTACGATCGCCGCCCCGGCCGTTCGCGGCCCGCCGACGGGGTCCGCGCGCCCGCCATGCTGACGTGTCCCCGGGTGCGCCGCTTGACCCGCTGGCGCCCAGTCTGTTGCATACGTTCTGTGATCGTGCACCCTGCTCCAACAATCTGTTCATCCATGTCCGTCGGGACTTGCGTACGGGCAGGGGGCGCCGCGCCGTGGACCCGGTGATCATCGTCGGAGCGGGGCCCGTCGGGCTCACGCTCGCCCTGGCCCTGGCCCGTCAGGAGGTGCCGTCCGTCGTCCTGGACGAGGGCCCGGGCAAGGACGAGTCCCGGCCGGCGCGCACCGTGGTGCTGCCCGAGGACACCGCCGCCCTGGTGACACGGCTGAGCGGGGCCCCGCTGGACGAGCTGGGCGCCCGCTGGACCGGCTGGCGGTCGATGCGCCGCCGGCAGGTGATGCGCGAGGTGCTCTTCGACGACGCCACCGAGCCGTCACCACTGCACATCGCCCAGCACGTGCTGACGAACGCCCTGCGCACCGCGATCGCCGACGAACCGCTGGTCAAGGTCGCCACCGACAGCCGCCTCGACGGCGTCGAGCAGGAACGCTCCGGCGTCACCGCGCACACCCGGGGCCCCAGGGGCACCTGGTGGCGCGGCAGCTACCTGGTGGGCTGCGACGGCCCGCGGTCGACCGTGCGCAAGCTCCTGGACATCCGCTTCCCCGGCCGCACTGCGGTGGAGCGGCACGCGGTCGCCGCGCTGCGCGCGGAACTTCCGTGGCCGGGTCAGGCGTTGCTCCATCGGACACCGCCGTGGCGGATGTCCGGGCCCTCGGCCGGGGAGGTGACCGCCCGCCCCCTCCCGGACGGCGTCTGGCGCCTGGACTGGCTGCTGCCGCCCGGCAAGGACCTGGTGACGCCCGAGCTCCTCGTCAACCGGATCCGCGAGACCCTCGCGGGCTGGACGGGCGGCACCACACCGCCGTACGACCTGCTGGACACCGGGGTCCACACCGTGCACCACCGGCTCGCCCGCCGGTGGCGGGTGGGCCGGGTGTTCGTCGCCGGGGACGCGGCACACCTGCTCGGCGCGCTCGGCACCCACGGGCTGGACGAGGGACTGCGGGACGTCGACAACCTCGCCTGGAAGCTGGCCCCGGCCTGGCACCACGGCCCGCACGAGGCGCTGCTGGACAGCTACCAGACCGAACGCCGCACGGCGGTCGCGGCCCGGCTGCGCGCCGCCGACCAGGTCCTGCCGGTGCTGCGCGGCGGCGGCGGGTTGCGCGGGTTCGTGCCGGGCGCGTCCCGGGGGCAGGACGCGCTCCTCACCGACGGTCACCTGGGACACGGCGCGCTCGGTGCGCCGGGGGCGTACGCCGACTCGCCGCTCGCGCCCCGGCAGCTGGAGCACGAGATCCCGGTCGGCACCCCGCCGGGCGCCCCGGTCACCGATGTCCGGGTCACGGCGGAGGACGGGACCTTCGTACCCCTGCGCTCACGGCTGGGCCGCGGTGCGCTGCTGGTGGTCCTCATCGCACCCGGTACAGGCGTGTGGGACCGCAAGCACTGGGTCTCCGCCGGGATCATGCCCAGGCTCGCGGCGGCCGTGACCGCGCTGCCCCACCCGGCCGAGCTGCTGGTCGCCGAGGCCTACCCGGGCGCTCCGGCGCACACCGTGCTGCTCGTGCGCCCCGACGGCCACCTGGTCACCGCCCTGGGCGGGGTCCGGCCTGCCGATCTGTACTCGGCCGCCGAGGCGACCCTGGGCGGCAAGGACAAGGAGCGGACGGAGACGGAGAGGACGGGGGCGGAGGGGACGGAGACGGAGGCCGAGGCCCGGGCCGGTTCCACCGCGCGGTGACCGCGATCACCCTGCGGTCCACGATGTGACGGTGAGTTGACCGGCCCGCACCGGCATGGTGTACTCCGCATCGTGAACGACACGACGGTGCGCCTGTGGCGGAAGGTCCATGTGGACCTGGTCCGCTATGCGGGCTGCGTGTGTCTTCCGTCCTGCTGACTTCGCATCTCCCTTTCTCTCCGGGCGCCGTCTGCGCCCTGTTCTGCGAACTCTCATCAGGAACGGTGCACGTGTCTGCCTCCCTCTCCTCCTCCGTTTCCCCTTCCGCCGCCGCGCCCCTCGACGCGCCCACCCAGGCGGACCTCCTCGACTTCGTCCGGCGTACGGCCGCCGACACCGAACTGATCGCCTCGCTCCCGCTGGACCCCGAGGGCCGCACCTGGATCCGGCTCGACGGCCCCGGCGGCAGCGAGGCCTGGCTGATCGGCTGGCCGCCCGGCACCGGCACCGGCTGGCACGACCACGCCGAGTCGGTCGGCGCCTTCCTCACGGCTGCCGGTGAGCTGAAGGAGCACTCGCTCGCCACCCGGCTGCCCACCGACGGCTGGCGGACCCTGGAGCTCTCCGAGGGCGTCGACCGCGAGCGCCGGCTGCCGGCCGGAAAGGGCCGCTCGTTCGGGCGCGACCACGTCCACGAGGTGCTCAACGAATCCACCGAGCACCACGCGATCTCCGTCCACGCCTACTACCCGCCGCTGCCCCGGATCCGCCGCTACAGCCGCAGCGGCCAGGTGCTGCGGCTGGAGCAGGTCGAGCGCCCGGAGGACTGGCAGTGAGCGGCCCGGAGCAACGACCG
This sequence comes from Streptomyces sp. NPDC007162, assembly GCF_040634175.1. NCBI lineage: Bacteria > Bacillati > Actinomycetota > Actinomycetes > Kitasatosporales > Streptomycetaceae > Streptomyces > Streptomyces sp. NPDC007162. The sequence goes on along the minus strand of NZ_JBEYFC010000450.1, from coordinate 1,884 downwards.
ACCGGAATAGACGAGTTGCTGGAGCGGGTACGGGCCGGCTACCGGCGCGTCGAGGCGCAGGAGGCGCACGACGCGGCCCGGGCCGGCGAGGCCCTGCTCGTCGACATCCGGTACGCGGCGCTGCGAGAGCGCGACGGGCTGATCCCGGGTGCCCTCGTCATCGAGCGCAACGAACTGGAGTGGCGCCTGGACCCCCAGGGCAGCCACAAGACCCCCGAGGCCACCGGCCACGACCTGCGGATCGTCGTGATCTGCAACGAGGGCTACGCCTCCAGCCTGGCCGCCGCCTCCCTCCACCAACTGGGCCTGCACCGCGCGACGGACCTGATCGGCGGCTTCCAGGCCTGGAAGGCGGCGGGGCTCCCGGTCACTCGCTAGTGCTGTGGCCGCGAAGGTTCGCCGGGTTCGCCGGGTTCGCCGGGTTGGCAGTTGTGGCGGTTGGATGTGCGGTGACGTCCGATCCGACCGCTGGAGGCGCGGTGGCCGAGCCTGTCCGTGTGCGCAGACTGGCCGACCAGGAGGGGGCAGCGAATGCAGGCGATCGTGCGCCGGGGCAGCACGAGTTCGGTGCGATATCGGCGCGCGATGATGCCGCTGGCCTCGGCCGGCGGGAGCCGGGTCCCGGTGATCGCCCAGTTGGTGCAGGCCGACGAGGGGCACCGTCCGGGACGTGATCCACCGCTTCAACGAGATCGGCCTGGCCTGCCTGGACCCTAAGTGGGCGGGAGGCCGTCCCCGCCTGCTCACCCCTGACGACGAGGACTTCGTCGTGGCGACGGCCACCACCCGACCGGTCAAGCTCGGCCGGCCCTTCACCCGCTGGTCACTGCGCAAGCTGGTCGCCTACCTGCGCAAAGTCCACGGCCGGGTCATCCGCATCGGCCGCGAGGCATCACGCTGCCTGCTCGCCCGCCACGGCATCACCTTCCAGCACACGAAGACCTGGAAGGAATCCCCCGATCCGGAACGCGAGACCACACTCGACCGGATCGAGCACGTGCTGGACCGCTTCCCGGACCGGGTTTTCGCCTTCGACGAGTTCGGCCCGCTCGGCATCCGTCCCACCGCGGGCTCCGGCTGGGCCGAACAGGGGCGTCCCGGACGGTGCGCCGATCTACGTGATCCTGAACAACCTGTACGCCCACAAGGGCGCCGACATCCGCCGCTGGGCGAAGAAGGCCAAGGTCGAGTTGTGCTTCACGCCGACCTACGCGTCGTGGGCGAACCCGGTCGAGGCTCACTTCGGACCGCTGCGGCAGTTCACCCTCGCCGACTCCCACCACCCCAACCACCCTGTGCGGACCCGGGCCTTGCACACCTACCTGCGCTGGCGCAACGCCAACGCCCGCCACCGCGACGTCCTGGCCGCCGAACGACGTGAACGCGCCCGCATCCGCAGTGAGAAGGGCATCCGCTGGGGCGGTCGGCCCCTGTCAGAGGCGGCCTGAGCCGGCTGGAAGGTGAGTCACCGAGACCGTTTGGCGGCGTTTGCCGGATAGCGTTCCAGTACGCCGATGGACAGTGCCGATGCGGCCATCAGCCCGAACACGATCGAGCTCGAACCATGGCCGTGGTGTCGCTCCCAGATACGGAATCCGACCAGCAGGACAACGACTCCGAAGAGCACGACCTGTAGCCATCTGATGGCCACGTCCCGCCGACCGTCGCCGCCAGCGTTGCTGTCTCTTCCACGCACCGGGCTCCACTGCTCCTTCAGTACGCCGACTGTACTGGTGTACGGAGCCATCAGTACGCCCCAGCCCGGTGAACCTTCGTGGCTACAGCACAACTAGTCTTCTGAGTCAGGAATTCTGTTCAGATGTATAGGCTTGCTCCATGGCACGGACGGGGCGGCCGAAGGCCGAGTTGACGCTGTCGGACGAG
>NZ_JBEYFC010000449.1:0-7353 GCF_040634175.1 Streptomyces sp. NPDC007162 | reverse complement strand
TCCAGAATGAGCCGCTGCTGCGGGTCCATCGCCAGGGCCTCGCGCGGGGAGATGCCGAAGAAGGCCGCGTCGAAGTCGCCCGCGTCGTGGAGGAAACCGCCCTGGCGGACGTAGCTGGTGCCGGGGTGGTCGGGGTCCGGGTCGAAGAGGTCGTCCAGCTCCCAGCCCCGGTCGGCCGGGAAGGGACCTGTGCCCTCGCCGCCGGCCCGTACCAGCTCCCACAGGTCCTCCGGGGAGGCGACACCGCCCGGCAGGCGGCAGGCCATGCCCACGATGACGACGGGGTCGTCGCCCGTGCGCGGGAGCGAGGCGGTGCCGGCCGGGGTGGTGCCGGCCGGGGTGGTGCCGCCGGACAGTTCACGGCGCAGCAGACCGGCCAGGGCCTGCGGGGTGGGGTGGTCGAAGGCGGAGGTGGCGGGGAGGCGGAGTCCGGTGGCCTCGGTGAGGCGGTTGCGCAGTTCCACCACGGTGACCGAGGTCAGGCCCAGGTCGGTGAAGGGGCGTCCGGGCTGGACGGCCTGCCTGCCGGTCAGGCCGAGCAGGTCGGCGAGCTGGTCGCGGACCAGGTCGGTGAGGAGCCGGTCGCGGTCGGCGTCCGGAACGTCGGCGAGGCGCTCGCGCAGGGCGTTCGTGACGGCCTCGTCCGCGGTGGCGGTCCGGGCCGGCACATCGACCAGGTCGTGCAGGAGCGGTGAGCCGGGAGCGGCGGACGGGTCGAGCTTCATCACGACGAGCTGGGCGTCGTCCACGGTGAGGGCGGTGTCCAGGGCGGCCATCGCCTGCTGCTCGGTGAGCGCACCGCTCGCCGTGTCACCCTCGCCCTCCCAGGGGCCCCAGGCGAGGGACCGGGCCGGGATGCCCTGGACGCGCAGGTTCTGGGCGTAGGCGTCGAGGAAGGCGGCCGAAGCGGCCTCGGTGGTCTCGCCGACCGCGCCCAGCAGGCCCTTGGTCGAAGAGGACAGCACGAAGGCGGTGAGGGCGGCGTCGCGGGTGAGGTCGTGCAGGGTGCGGACCTCGGCGGCCACGCGGGTCTCGGAGGGCTCGTCCACGGCGTCCCAGGCGTGGACGACCAGGGTCAGGGGAGAGGGTGCCTTGGCCAGCGCTCGCTTGAGTTTCGCGCGGTCGTCGAGGTCGGCCTCCGCGAGCCGGACCTCCGTGCCCTGCCGGGTGAGCCAGGCGCGCAGGCCGGCCGCTCCGGCGCCCTGTCCGGGCGGGGTGATCAGCAGCAGGCTGCGGGCGCCGTGGGCGGTGGCGAGGTGGCGGGCGATCGCCGTGCCGCGCCGGGTGTCGGCTCCGGTGACGACGGCGGTGCCCGCGCGGTCGAAGGCTTGATCGGGCTGCGCGACCGTGTCCGTCGTGGCGTCGAGGGTCACGCGTTCCAACCGGGGCAGCAGGACGACACCGTCGCGGACGGCGCTCTGCGGTTCACCGGACGCCACCGTGGCGGCCAGGGCGGCCGTGGCCGCGTCGTCGGCCACGTCGTCCAGGTCCACGACGGCGACGCGGCCGGGGTGGGCGGCCTGGAGGGAGCGGACCAGGCCCCACAGCGCCGCCTGGCCGAGGTCCCGCACCGTCTCGCCCGGGTGGGTGGCCACGGCGCCGCGGGTGAGCACGACCAGCCGGGGGCCGGCCGGGTCGGCGGACGTGAGCCAGGGTTCGGCCGTACGCAGGAAGTCGTCGACGCTCGTGCCCGCGGCGGCCGGCAGCAGGGCCACGGAGGGCGTGTCGCCGGTCAGGTCGATGCCGGAGGCCCGGAGGTGGTCGGCGAAGGCGGTGCCGGGGTCACCGAGGAGCGTCCAGTGGCCGTCGGCCGGCGCGGGCGCGGACGGCTGGGGAACCCAATGGGTGCGGAAAAGGGTGTCGTGGTGGGCGTTGCCGACCGCGCGGAGCCGGGCGGGACCGTCCAGGAGCCGGTGCCGGGTGACCTTACCGGTGGCCGTGCGCGGGATGCGCTCGATCTCGTACAGCTCCTCGGGGACCTTGAAGTACGAGAGCCTTTCGCGGCACAGGGAGAGCGCCTGAGCCGGGTCGAAGCCGCCGGGGGCGGGGACGACGAAGGCGACCGGCACTTCGCCGAAGACGTCGTGCGGCTTGCCGGCCACGGCGGCGTCGGTGACGCCGGGGACCTGGCGCAGCACGTCCTCCACCTCGCCGGGGTGGATGTTCTCCCCGGCGCGGATGATGAGTTCCTTGAGCCGTCCGGTGACGGTCAGGTAGCCCGCGCGGTCGCGGACGGCGAGGTCACCGGTGTGGAACCAGCCGTCGCGCAGCGCCTCGGCGGTGGCGTCGGGCTGGTCGTGGTAGCCGACCATGATGTTCGGGCCGCGCACCCAGACCTCGCCCTCGGTTCCGTCGGGCACGTCGAGGCCGGTGCGGTGGTCGACGACCCGCAGCGCGAGGCCCGGCACGGGAAGACCGCAGGAGCCTTCGACGCGGGCGCCGGTCGGCCAGTTGATGGCGATGGAACCGGAGGTCTCGGTGGAGCCGTAGGCGTCGATGAGGGGGGCGTCGAAGGTCTCCTCGACGGAGCGGCGCAGCGCGGCGGTGAAGACGGCGCCGCCGACCAGGCCGACCCGCAGCCGGGGCGCGGTGAAACCGGGGGCCCGCGCGGCGCGGACGAGATAGTGGTAGAGCGTGGGGACACCGGCGATGACCGTGGAGCGGTCCTGTTCCCACAGGTCGAGTACGTCGTCGGCGGAGTGGCCGTCGGTGATGCGGGCGGTGGCACCGACGGCCGTCACGGCCAGCACGCAGACGATGTGGGACAGGCTGTGGAACAGCGGCAGAGGCCACAGCACCCGGTCCTCGGCGGTGAGGCCGAGCGCGGGGACGTAGGCGGCGGCGACCGACCACAGGCAGTTGCGCTGGGTGGCGAGGACGCCTTTGGGGCTGCTGGTGGTGCCGGAGGTGAAGAGCATCCAGGCGACGTCGTCGAGCCCCTGGTCGTCGCGGGCCGGGGTGGCGGGCTCGGTGGCGGCGAAGTGCTCGTAGGCGAGGCACCCGGCGGGGACGGGGCCGTCACCGTCCACCACGATCACGGTCAGCGGGCCGGTGCGGGGGGCCAGCCGGCGCACCGCGGGCACGTGGGCGGCGTCGGTGATGACGACTCGGCTGCCGCTGACGGTGAGCAGGTGCTCCAGCTCCGCAGCGGAGAGGTGCGGGTTGACCGGGACGCCGATGCCGCCGGCGCGGACGACCGCGAAGTAGCTCTCCACCGTCTCGACCCGGTTGCCGAGAAACATCGCCACCCGGTCGCCGGGCAGCAGGCCCAGTCCGGCGAGGTGTCCGGCGAGGCGGCGGGTACGGGCTTCCAGACCGGCGTAGCTGACGGCGCGCCGGGCGTCGAGGTAGGCGGTTCTGTCGCCGAAGCGCTTGCTTTGTTCGGTGAGGAGTTCGTGGATCGGGCGGATCAACTCGGCACGCAGCATGCTGCCTCCACACTCCCGTTTGCTGAGGTACGCGTGCCGCTGCGGCGGCTTCGGCCACGTCCAGCTTCACCCGCGCCGGGCCTCGGGGATCCCCTGAATCACCCCCTCAACTCCCCCTACTTGTGACCCGAGGGGCTTTCTCCGCGGTGTGCGGCGGAACGTCGTTGGTAGGTTCGCCGCACTTCCGGAGGGAGGGGCCGATGCGCACGTCGCAGGCGGATGTCCTGATCGTCGGGTACGGGCCCGTGGGTCAGGTGTTGTCGGTACTGCTTGCCGAGCGGGGCCGGCGCGTGACGGTGGTCGAGCGGTGGGAAGCCCCCTACACGCTGCCCCGGGCGACCAGTTTCGACGGCGAGACGGCGAGGACGCTGGCGGCGCTGGGGGTGGGCGACGCGTTCGCGGAGATCGGACTGCCGGCCGACGCCTACGACTGGCGCAACGCCGACGGCGCGTCGCTGCTCCGCGTCGAGCTGGCGCGGCGGGGCGCGCACGGCTGGCCGGAGGCGACGACCATGCACCAGCCCGCCCTGGAGGAGGCACTGTCCGCCCGCGCGCGGCGGCTGCCGGGGATCGAGGTGGTGCGCGGATGCACGGTGACGGAGCTGTCCGACGACGGGGACCGGGTGGCGGTGACGGCGGCCGACGCGGCGGGGCGGGAGCGGCGGTGGACGGCCTCGTGGGTCGTCGGGTGCGACGGCGCGAACAGTTTCGTACGGGAGCGGCTGCGGGTGCGGTGGAACGACCTGGGCTTCTCCTACGACTGGCTGCTGTGTGACGTGACGCTGGACGTGCCGAGGAAGTTCTCGCCGCTCAACGTGCAGATCTGCGATCCCGCTCGGCCGACGACCGCGGTGGGCAGCGGACCCGGCCGCAGGCGCTGGGAGTTCATGCGGCTGCCCGGGGAGAGCGTGGCCGAGCTGAACCGGGAGGAGACGGCGTGGCGGCTGCTGGCGCCGTTCGACGTGACCCCGGCCAACGCCACGCTGCGGCGGCACGGCGTCTACCGCTTCCGGGCGGCCTGGGCCGAGGAGTGGCGGCGCGGCCGGGTGCTGCTCGCGGGGGACGCGGCCCACCTGATGCCGCCGTTCACCGGCCAGGGCATGTGCGCGGGCGTCCGGGACGTGCTGAACCTGTCGTGGAAACTGGACCTGGTGCTGAGCGGTGACGCTGGTGAGGAACTGCTGGATACGTACGGCCCCGAGCGCGCCGGACATGTGCGGGAGGCGATCGGCACGGCGGTGCGGCTGGGCAAGGTGCTCTGCGTGACCGACGCGGCCGCGGCGGCGGCCAGGGACGCCGCGCTGCTGGCGGGCGCGGACACCGGCCGGGGCGACGGCGTCGGCGTGCCGCTGCGGACCGGGCTGCTGTACACCGGGGCCGGCGCGGAACCGGTGCCGTCGGCCGGGGAGGTGGTGCCGCAGGGCCGGGTGCGGCTGGGAGGTGTGACCGGGTACTTCGACGAGGTGGTCGGCGCCGGTCCGGTGCTGCTGGGGTCGGCCGCTCCGGCGGCGGCACTCGACGGACCGCGGCTCGCCTTCCTCACCGGGCTCGGCACCCGGATCGTGCATCTGGTGGCGGACGGGGCGCCGGACGCCGCGCCGGATGCCGCCGTGGACGTCGACGGCGTGTACCTGCCGCTGCTGCGGGTGGCTCGGGCGCGGTACTTGCTGGTGCGCCCGGACCACCACGTCTACGGCCCGGCCCGCACCTCACGTGAACTGGCGGCGCTGGTCGACGCGTTCCGTTCGGGGCTGACCGGCCGCCCGGTCACAGCAGGTAGGGCAGTTCCTGGCGCCGTTTGACGTTGACCTTGCGGAAGACGCGGGTGAGGTGCTGCTCGACCGTACTGGCGGTGATGTACAGCTTGGCGGCGATCTCCCGGTTGGTGTATCCCTTGGAGGCCAGTGCCGCGATCTTGCGTTCCTGCCGGGTCAGCGCGGAGACGCCCGCGGGGCGTTCCTCCGCGTCGGCGGCGGGCGCGGCCTCGGAGCCGGCCGGGTCGAGGGCGGCCTTGCGGCACAGGTGTTCGATGCCGGTCTGCTTGGCGAGGTGCCAGGCGCGGTGGGCCACCCGGCGGGCGTTGCGCTGGTCGCCGGCGTCACGGAAGGCAGCGCTGAGGTCGATGAGGGCGCGGGTGAGTCCGTAGTCGTCGCCGCTCTCCTTGAGCATGTCGACGGCCTCGGTGAGCAGTTGCGGGCGGCGGGTGACCCGGCTCACCGCGGCCAGGGTGCGCAGGCTCTGCCCACGTTCCCGGGAGGGGCCGGGAAGCAGCCGGGCGAGCTGTTCGCGTACCAGGCGTTTGGCCTGTTCCTGGTCGTTCTGCGCGAGCCAGGCCTCGGCCGCGCTGAGGCGCCAGGGGACCACGTCGGCACCGGGCCTGCCCCAGGTCTCGGCGAAGCGGCCGCAGGCGAGGAAGTCGGCGAGCGCGGCCTGCGGATGGTGGGTGGCGAGCCGGTAGTGGCCGCGGGCGTGCAGGTAGGCGGCGCCGTGGCGGCTGTGCAGGGCGTGTTCGGGCAGCGGCAGCGCCACGTACTTCTCGGCCGCCGACAGGTCTCCGGAGCGGGTGGCGGCCAGAATGGCGAACGCCAGAACGCCGGCGAGGCCGACCCCCCAGCCCTGCGGCGGGACGAGGGCCAGGGCGTGGGCGGCCAGGTCGCGGGCGTGGGCGAGGTTGCCGCGCCGCAGGTGGGCCTCGACGCGCACGGCGAGGAACCGGGCCTGTGAGGCGACGGCGTGGTGGGCGGCGGCCTCGGCCTCCAGTTTCTCGCACCAGGCGACCACCTCGTCCAGCCGACCCGCGTGGCAGAGGCCGCGCAGGGCCAGCACCCCGGACTCCACGTTCCACAACGAGTCGTGGTCGAGGCGGTAGGTGCTCAGCAGGAGTTCGGCGCGCTGGACCAGCTGCTCGTGGCGCCCGTCGACGTAGTCGTCGGACAGGGCGACCGCGGAGGGCAGCCATGGGTCGTGGCAGGGGACGGCCGCGGGGGTGGCCGCGGCGACGGAGTGGGCGAGTCTGCGCAGGCCGGTGTGGAGGGGGTAGGCCATCGCCGCCCAGCTCGTCAGGGAGCGGATGTCCTCGGTGCCGGGGGCGGGCCCGGTGTCCTGCCGGTACCGGGTGCGCAGGACGTCGAGCAGGGCGGTCAGGTCGTGCAGGGCGCCGGTGTCGGCGAGGCCGAGGACGAGTTCGGAGACGCCCCGCCGGTCCAGGTGGCCGGCCTTGAAGTCGTCGAGCTGGGGGCGGAGGTGGCGGACGGCCGCCTGTGGTTTCAACTGCCGTTCCAGGCGGCTGAGCCGGGTCAGGACGCGGGCGGCGGTGGTGCCGTCGGTCCGGCTGCGCCGGGCGAGGCCGAGACAGCCGAGGGCGGTGCCGACGTCGCCGGCCGCCAGTGCCTCCTGGGAGGCGGTGAGAAGTACGTCGATGCCGTCGTCGATGCCCGCGTCCCCGGCGCTCGTGAGCTGCCGGGCGACCGTGAGCGCGGAGGCGCCGTTCTCCCGCAGCAGTTCCGCGGCGGCGTGGTGCAGCGCGGTCCGGTCGGCGGCGGGCAGGTTGTCCAGGACGGCGGCGGCACCGGCCGGATGCCGGAACGCGTACCGCTCGGTGCGCGCCGGTGCCGCGGTCCCGGCCGCCGGCACCATGACACCGGTACCGGGCAGGCCCGCGTGGGCGCTCGGCACTCGTGCGTCGGCGCTCAGCAAGCCCGCGTCGGCCAGGGCCCGCAGAGCCCAGCGGGTGGTCTTGGTGTCCTGCCCGGCCAGCGGGGCCACGTCGGCCGGCTCCGGGGCGCCGCCGAGCACCGCAAGGGAGCGGACCACGGCCGGTATCGGCGGCCGGGCGTGGGCCACGAGGTCGAGGAGCGCCTGTCCGTACCCTTCCGGGTGGCCGGTGCCGCCCGTCTGCTGATCGACGATCAGAGCACGTACGGCC
>NZ_JBEYFC010000448.1:0-7368 GCF_040634175.1 Streptomyces sp. NPDC007162 | reverse complement strand
GGAGTGGCGTTGCGGTACTTCGCGGTCAGCACCCCCCGGCCGAGCGGCGAGGACGGCAGCAGGCCGATGCCCAGGTCGAGCGCCGCCGGCAGCACCTCGCGCTCGACGCCCCGCTGCAGCAGCGAGTACTCCAGCTGGGTGCTGGCCAGTCGGGTGCGGGTACCGGGCGCCGCGAGCTGCCAGGTGGCCGCCTTCGCGAGCTGCCAGCCGCAGAAGTTGGAGACCCCGGCATAACGGGCCCGGCCGCTGCTGACGGCCAGGTCGAGCGCCTGCAGCGTCTCCTCCAACGGGGTGTCCGGATCGTAGGCGTGCACGTGCCAGACGTCGACGTGGTCGGTCCCCAGCCGGGCCAGGGAGGCGTCCAGCGCGGCGAGCAGATGGCCGCGCGAGCCGTCGAAGCGGCGGTCCGGGTCGGGGACGCTGCCCGCCTTCGTCGAGATGACCAGGTCCCGGCGGGGCACCAGCCCTTCCATGAGCTGCCCGAGCAGGTACTCGGCCTCTCCGTCGCCGTACACGTCCGCGGTGTCGACGAGGGTGCCGCCGGCCTCCCAGAACGCCTTCAGCATGTCCGCGGCGTCGTGCTCGTCGACGTCCCGGCCCCAGGTGAGGGTGCCGAGTCCGATTCTGGACACACGCAGGCCGGTACGGCCGAGATGCCTCTGCTCCATGTCCGCGAGATTACTGGCCAGAGTTGGTGCGTTGGGTTGCCTGTGGATAACCGGTTTCCCTGCGACGCAGGGGTGGTCGGCCGTGGGACGGCGCACGCTAAGGTCTCTCGCGACAGTGACGTTACTGATCGGTAAGGGGATCGGCCATGCAGCTCGGGATCAACCTTGGCTACTGGGGTGCCGGGATGGACGGGGACAATCTGGCCGTGGCGCAGGAGGCCGAGCGGCTCGGGTACGCCGTGTGCTGGGCCGCCGAGGCCTACGGCTCCGACGCCGCCACCGTGCTCAGCTGGGTCGCGGCCAAGACCGAGCGCATCGACGTCGGCTCGGCGATCTTCCAGATCCCGGCCCGCCAGCCCGCGATGACCGCGATGACCGCCGCCACCCTCGACTCCCTCTCCGGCGGCCGGTTCCGGCTCGGCCTCGGCGTCTCCGGACCGCAGGTCTCCGAGGGCTGGTACGGCGTCAAGTTCGACAAGCCGCTCTCCCGCACCCGCGAGTACGTGGAGATCGTGCGCAGGGCGATGACCCGCGAGCGGCTGTCGTACGAGGGTGAGCACTGGACGCTGCCGCTGCCCGGCGGCCCCGGCAAGCCGATCAGGCTGACCGTGCACCCCGAGCGCGAGCACATCCCCGTCTACATCGCCGCCATCGGGCCGAAGAACCTGGAGCAGACCGGCGAGATCGCCGACGGCGCCCTGCTGATCTTCCCCTCCGCCGAGCATCTGGAGGAGACGGCCGTCAAGTACCTGCGCGCGGGGCGCGAGAAGGCCGGGAAGACCCTCGACGGGTTCGACATCTGCCCGACGCTGCCGCTCGCCGTCGGCGACGACAACGACGTGAGCACGCTCGCCGACACCTTCCGGCCGTACACCGCGCTGTACGTCGGCGGCATGGGCAGCCGCAGGCAGAACTTCTACAACCAGCTCGCCCGGCGCATGGGCTACGAGCAGGAGGCCGCAGAGATCCAGGACAAGTACCTGTCCGGGGACAAGAACGGCGCCGCGGCCGCCGTACCGCACGACCTGATCGACCGGACCACGCTGCTCGGGTCGGTGGCGCGGATCGCCGACCGGATGAAGGCCTACGCGGCCGCCGGGGTCACCACCCTGTCCCTCGCCCCCGCCGGCTTCACCCTGGACGAGCGGCTCGCCTCGCTCCGGGCCGGCGCCGAGGCCCTGGAGCGTGCCGGGCTCGCGTGAGCGACGCGGCGGGAGAGTCCAGCGGCCGTGGTGGGGGCTCGGGGGGTCTTCCCCGCCACGGCCGTCACGGAGAACAACGCGCCGGTGCCCGCGCGGTTACGCCCCCGGAGTGACCCCGGTGCTCCCTCTTTCGGCCGAGTCCGCCCGCACAGCCCTGCGCGGGGCGCACCCCGCGCGCGCGTGCGCTCGCCGGGATCCGTGTCCACCGGGACGTCCAGGAACGCCCTGGACGGCCCCGCGACCGCCGTCCCCGAGTTAGCCTGAGCCGGTGCCCACGCCCGGTACCGGGATCGCTCACATCCATCCGCGCCGCTTGAACAGCCGGTACAGCACGGTCTCCAGCACGGCCATGATCAGGATCACCGCGGGATACGACCAGAGCCAGTGCAGTTCGGGCATGTGGTCGAAGTTCATGCCGTAGATACCGGCGATCATCGTGGGCACCGCCGCCATCGCCGCCCACGCGGAGATCTTCCGCATGTCGTCGTTCTGCCGCACGCTCATCTGCGCGAGATGGGCGCTGAGGACGTCGGACACCAGCCGGTCCAGGGCCTCCACCCCCTCGTTCACCCGCTGCAGATGGTCGTTGACGTCCCGGAAGAACGGCCGCGCCGCCTCGTGCACGAACGGCACCGCCGTGCCCCCGCCGTACGGACCCGCCCCCGCCAGCTTGGTCATCGGCACGGCCAGCGGCACGGTCGCGCGGCGGAACTCCAGGATCTGCCGCTTGAAGGAGTAGATCCGGGACGCGGTGTGCCGGGAACCGCCGCCGCCCGGCGAGAACACCTCGGCCTCCACCTCCTCCAGGTCGTTCTGCAACTCGGTCGCGACCTCCAGGTAGTGGTCGACGACCGCGTCGGAGATCGAGTACAGCACCCCCGTGGGACCGTGCTTGAGCAGCTCGTGCTGCTCCTCCAGATGCCGCCGGATGTCCCCGAGCGGCGACGGCGTCCCGTGGCGCACGGTGACCACGAAGGAGTCCCCGACGAAGATCATCAGCTCACCGGAGGTCACCGTGTCGGTCTTTGTCTCGTACGTCACCGGCTTCAGGACGACGAACAGCGAGTCGTCGTATCCAGCTTGGGCCGCTGGTGGGCGGTGAGCGCGTCCTCCACGGCCAGCGGATGCAGCCCGAACTCGTCGGTGACCAGGTCGAACTCGCGCTCGGTGGGCTCGTACAGGCCGATCCACAGAAAACCGTCGCCACGCGCGCGTGCCTCCGCGAGGGCGTCCGAGAAGTCCTGCGGGGTCTCCACGCGCTCCCCGCCCCGGTAGATGGCGCAGTCGACGATCACGGAGCGTATTCTCCCGTCGCCCACCCGCCGGCGCACTTCGGCTTGCGCCTACCCTGGGCCGCATGCCCACGCTGATCCTCGTAAGGCACGGACGGTCCACCGCCAACACCTCCGGGCTGCTCGCCGGCTGGACGCCCGGTGTCGCCCTCGACGAGCGCGGCGCCGCCCAGGCCGCCGCGCTGCCCGGCCGGCTGGCCGGCCTGCCGATCTCCGAGGTCGTCACCAGCCCGCTGCAGCGCTGCCAGGAGACGGTCCGGCCGCTCCTCGACGCCCGGCCCGACCTCACCGCCCACACCGACGAGCGGATCGGGGAGGCCCACTACGGCGACTGGTCCGGCCGCAAACTGACCGAACTCAAGGACGAGCCGCTGATGGACGTCGTGCAGGCGCACCCGTCGGCGGCCGCGTTCCCCGGCGGCGAGTCGATGCGGGCCATGGCGACCCGCGCGGCCGAGGCGGTACGCGAGTGGAACGCGCGTGTGGAGCGCGACCACGGTTCCGACGCCGTCTATCTCATGTGCTCGCACGGTGACATCATCAAATCCCTCGTCGCGGACGCACTCGGTCTTCATCTCGACCTCTTCCAGCGGATCTCCGTCGAACCGTGTTCCATCACGGCGATCCGTTACACCCGCCTCAGGCCGTTTCTCGTTCGTCTCGGGGACACCGGCGATTTCGCCTCCCTTGCCCCCCGCGAGGAACCTCCCGGGGAGGACGCACCGGTCGGTGGCGGTGCCGGCGCGCCGTGATCGCCGACCGCAGTAGGGTGAAGCGATCCACGCAAGCGGTCCAGTAGCCGCCGCCCGTTCCCACGCACCCCCGATTCCCATGGAGACAGGACGTGTCCCGTCAGGTGTTCCTCTACGATCCGCCGGACCGCTTCATCGCGGGCACGGTCGGACTGCCCGGACGCCGTACGTTCTTCCTCCAGGCCACGGCCGGCCCCCGGACGACCAGCGTGGCCCTGGAGAAGACCCAGGTCGCCGCGCTCGCCGAACGCATGGAAGAACTTCTCGACGAGGTCGTACGCCGTAGCGGCGGCAGCGCGGCCGTCCCCGCCGTCGCGCCCAACGAGATCACCGACACCGCCCCGCTGGACACCCCCATCGAGGAGGAGTTCCGCGTCGGCACCATGGCGCTCGCCTGGGACGGCGACGAAGAACGCATGATCGTCGAGGCGCAGGCCCTGGTGGAGCTGGACGCCGACTCCGAGGAGGACCTGGCCGAGGCCGAGGAGCGGCTCCTCCAGGACGAGGAGAACGGGCCCCCGATGCTGCGGGTCCGGCTGAGCGGCGCGCAGGCCAGGGCCTTCGCCAAACGCGCCCTGGACGTCGTCAACGCCGGGCGGCCGCCGTGCCCGCTGTGCAGCCTCCCGCTCGACCCGGAAGGACACGTATGTCCGCGCCAGAACGGATACCGCCGCGGAGCGTGACCGCCGCCGGCCTGCTCGCCCACGGTGAGCTGAAGGTACGCGGGCGGATCCGCGACGCCTCCAACGCGGCGCTGTTCTGCACGGTCGCGCACGACGGCGAGGAGACGTCCTGCGTCTACAAGCCGGTCGCCGGGGAACGCCCGCTGTGGGACTTCCCCGACGGCACCCTCGCCCAGCGCGAGGTGGCCGCCTACGAGGTCTCCGAGGCGCTGGGGTGGGACCTGGTCCCGCCGACCGTGCTGCGCGACGGGCCGTACGGCGAGGGCATGTGCCAGCTGTGGATCGACGTCGACCCGGAAGGCGCCGAACTGCTGGCTCTGGTGGACGCCGAGGAGCCGGAACCGGGCTGGAAGGCCATCGGACTGGCCGAGGTCGGCGACGGGAAGACCGCGCTGCTGGTGCACGCCGACGACATCCGGCTGCGCCGGCTCGCCGTCCTCGACGCCGTGATCAACAACGCCGACCGCAAGGGCGGCCACCTGCTGCCCACCGCCGACGGCCGGCTCTACGGAATCGACCACGGCGTCACCTTCAACGTCGACAACAAGCTGCGCACCCTGCTGTGGGGCTGGGCCGGCGAGCCCCTCACCGGGGAGGCCGTCGAGGCCCTCACGGAGCTCCGGGAGGCCCTCGGCGGGGCCCTGGGGACCCGGCTGGCCGAGCTGATCACCGCCGCCGAACTCGACGCCACGCGCGCGCGTGTCGACGCGCTGCTCAGCGCCGGGACGCACCCGGAGCCCAGCGGCGAGTGGCCCGCCATCCCCTGGCCGCCCGTCTAGGAACGCCCCGCCCGCACAGCACATCCCGGCCGCAAGATCAAGAGTGCCTTCTTCGTCATCCGGCCCGGTCCGGTTCGTATACCGAACTCGGGTCCGGTTACGCTCATGTACATGCATGCCTGGCCCGCTTCCGAGGTCCCCGCCCTGCCTGGTCAGGGCCGCGACCTGAGGATCCACGACACCGCGACCGGCGGTCCGGTCACCCTCGACCCCGGTCCTGTCGCCCGTATCTACGTCTGCGGCATCACCCCGTACGACGCGACCCACATGGGGCACGCGGCGACCTACAACGCGTTCGACCTGGTCCAGCGCGTGTGGCTCGACACCAAGCGGCAGGTGCACTACGTCCAGAACGTGACGGACGTCGACGACCCGCTGCTCGAACGCGCGCAGCGCGACGGTGTCGACTGGGTCGCCCTCGCCGAGCAGGAGACGACCCTCTTCCGCGAGGACATGACCGCCCTCAGGATGCTGCCGCCGCAGCACTACATAGGCGCGGTCGAGGCGATACCCGGCATCGTGCCGCTGGTCGAGCGACTGCGCGACCTCGGCGCCGCCTACGAACTCGAGGGCGACATCTACTTCTCGGTCGGCTCCGACCCCCACTTCGGCACGGTCTCGGGCCTCGACGCGGCCGCCATGCGGCTGCTGTCCGCCGAGCGCGGCGGCGACCCGGACCGCCCCGGCAAGAAGAACCCCCTCGACCCGATGCTGTGGATGGCCGCCCGCGAGGGCGAACCCAGCTGGGACGGCGGCTCCCTCGGCCGTGGCCGCCCGGGCTGGCACATCGAGTGCGTGGCCATCGCCCTCGACCACCTCGGCATGACCTTCGACGTCCAGGGCGGCGGCTCCGACCTGGCCTTCCCGCACCACGAGATGGGCGCCTCGCACGCCCAGGTGCTCACCGGTGAGTTCCCGATGGCCAAGGCCTACGTGCACGCCGGCATGGTCGGTCTCGACGGCGAGAAGATGTCCAAGTCCAAGGGCAACCTGGTCTTCGTCTCCCGGCTCCGCCACGACGGCGTCGACCCGGCGGCGATCCGGCTGGCACTGCACTCCCACCACTACCGCACCGACTGGGAGTGGACCGACCAGGTGCTGCGGGACGCCGAGGAGCGCCTCGCCCGCTGGCGCGCGGCGGTCTCCCGCCCCGACGGCCCGCCCGCCGAAACCCTGGTGGAGGAGATCCGCGAGGCCCTCAGCAACGACCTGGACGCGCCCGCCGCCTTGGCGGCGGTGGACCGCTGGGCGGCCCTCCAGCAGGAGCAGGGCGGCACGGACACGGGCGCACCCGGGGTCGTGTCCCGAGCGGTGGACGCCCTGCTGGGCGTGGCCCTGTAAAGCCGACGCCGACAGCCCCGCGACCCGAAGGGGCGCGGGGCCGACACTCGACAGACCCGAGTGGACAGGGGCGGTACGCATGACACGTACCGCCCCTGTCTCAGTCCTCGGAAGAATCCTCGCCGTTCGGTCCGGCCTCCCCGACGTCCCCGACGTCCCCGCCGTCCCCGGCACCCCCCGCGTTCCCGGGTGCATCGGGCTTCGGCGCCCGCGGCGGCCGCCCCTTGCCACCCGGACCCCCCGGGTTGTCCCGCAGGTACGACCCGCTGTCGGCGCCGTCCGCCGTGGCGTGGCCGCCGGGCGGCCCCACGTCCCGGCGTCTCAGGTAGCGCTCGAACTCCCGGGCGATCGCCTCACCGGACGCCTCCGGCAGCTCCGCGGTGTCCCGGGCCTCCTCCAGCGTCTGCACGTACTCGGCGACCTCGCTGTCCTCGGCGGCCAGCTGGTCCACGCCCACCTGCCAGGCACGCGCGTCCTCGGCCAGCTCGCCCAGCGGGATCCGCAGGTCGAGCAGGTCCTCCAGACGGTTCAGGAGGGCCAGCGTGGCCTTCGGGTTGGGCGGCTGGGAGACGACGGCGCGCGCTCATCAGACCGCCGCCCCCTGCTCGACCTGGTGCCGCGCCGGGGACAGCGCCCGGTCGGGGGATCGGA
>NZ_JBEYFC010000447.1:0-7394 GCF_040634175.1 Streptomyces sp. NPDC007162 | reverse complement strand
GTTCGAAGTCCTGGATGATCTGCACCTGGCGGGCGGTCATGCCGCCGGAGGCGGGGATCACGGTGCAGCCGGCCCGCTCGGCGCCGTAGTGGGCGCCCAGGCCTCCGGTGAACAGGCCGTAGCCGTAGGAGATGTGGACCTTGTGGCCGGGCCGGCCGCCGGCGGCCCGGATGGAGCGGGCCACGACGTCCGCCCACACGGACAGGTCGTTCTCCGTGTACCCGACCACCGTGGGGCGGCCGGTGGTGCCGCTGGAGGCGTGCACCCGCCGCACCTCGGACATCGGCACGGCGAACATGCCGAAGGGGTAGGTGTCCCGCAGGTCCGCCTTGGTGGTGAAGGGGAAACGGGCGAGATCCGCGAGCGTCCGGCAGTCGTCGGGGCCCACACCGGCCGCGTCGAACTTCTTCCGGTACAGCTCCACGTTGTCGTAGGCGTGCCGCAGGGTCGTGCGCAGCCTGGTGAGCTGGAGCGCCTCGACCTCCGCACGGGACATCCGCTCGGCGCCGTCCAGCAGCGCCTCGGGAAGCGGCTCCGCCCGGCGGGTGTCCCGGGGCTCGGGCGCGATCGCTTCGCTGCTCATTGCGGCTCCTCCTGATGTGTGCGAAGGGTGCGGCTGCGGCCGCGGAACTCCGCGATCACCTCGTCGCCGCGCGTGACGCTCACGTCGTAGACACCGCTGCGGCCGAACCGGACCCGTTCCCGCGCGGTGGCCACCAGTACGTCGCCCTCGTAGGCGGGCGCGACGAACTCGATGTCGGCGCCGGCGGCGACGGTCACGGGGCCATGGCTGTTGCAGGCGCAGGCGAAAGCGGTGTCGGCGAGCAGGAACAGGTAACCGCCGTGGGCGGTCCGGTGCCCGTTGACCTGCGAGGACGACACGGTCATCCGGAGCACGGCGGTCCCTTCGCCGTGCTCGAGGAGCTCGATGCCGAGCCCCCGCGACGCCTTGTCCGCGGCGAGCATCGTCTCGACGGGGCCGGGTGCCGTACCCGGTGCCTGTGTCGGCATTTCCACCACCTTGGGAACCGACCGAACATTCGGTTAGCGAGCGGCGAGGTCAAGTAATCCAGCAAGGTCCCGGCATGTCAAGGGGCGCAGTCGCGGTCGCCCGGCGCGGCCCTGACCGGCCCGGGCTCTTGCCAGATCGGGGTGGGCGCGCCCTATGATGGACCGAACGAATGGTCGGTAGGGAGTGATGGAGATGACCGAAGCGGCCGGAAGGGACGCCGAGCCGGAGCTGGAGTCCCATTTCGAGGCCACGATCGCGCGTGACCAGCGGATCGAGCCCCGCGACTGGATGCCGGAGGGCTACCGCAGGACGCTGATCCGGCAGATCGCCCAGCACGCGCACTCCGAGATCATCGGCATGCAGCCGGAAGGCGAGTGGATCACCAGGGCGCCCTCGCTGCGCCGCAAGGCGATCCTGTTCGCCAAGGTCCAGGACGAGGCCGGCCACGGCCTGTACCTGTACTCGGCCGCCGAGACTCTGGGTGCCGACCGCGCCGACCTCACCCAGCGACTCCTCGAAGGCCGCCAGAAGTACTCGTCGATCTTCAACTACCCGACGCTCAGCTACGCGGACGTCGGCGTCATCGGCTGGTTCGTCGACGGCGCGGCCATCTGCAACCAGGTGCCGCTGTGCCGCAGCTCCTACGGCCCCTACGCGCGCGCGATGGTCCGCGTCTGCAAGGAGGAGTCCTTCCACCAGCGGCAGGGCTACGAACTCCTGATGACCATGATGCGCGGTACCGAGGCCCAGCGGGAGATGGTGCAGGACGCCGTGAACCGCTGGTGGTGGCCCTCGCTGATGATGTTCGGGCCGCCCGACGACGACTCGCCCAACTCCGCGCAGTCGATGGCCTGGAAGATCAAACGCCACAGCAACGACGAACTGCGCCGCCGCTTCGTCGACATGACCGTCCCCCAGGCTGCACAGCTCGGCGTCACCCTGCCCGACCCCGAGCTGCGCTGGAACGAGGAGCGCGGCCACCACGACTTCGGCACCCCCGACTTCACCGAACTCAAGGAAGTCATCACCGGCAACGGCCCCTGCAACGCGCAGCGGATGGAACGTCGGCGCACCGCCCACGAGGAGGGTGCCTGGGTGCGCGCGGCCGCCAGTGCCCACGCTGCCAAGCAGGCCGCCCGGGCGCGCAAGGAGGCAGTGGCATGAGCGACTCGCAGAACTGGCCGCTGTACGAGATCTTCATCCGCGGCAAGCGCGGCCTCAACCACGTGCACGTCGGCTCCCTGCACGCGGCCGACGACCGGATGGCCCTCACCCACGCCCGCGACCTGTACACCCGGCGCAACGAAGGCGTGAGCATCTGGGCGGTGCGCTCGGAGCACATCGCCGCCTCCAGCCGGGACGAGAAGGACCCCTTCTTCGCCCCCAGCGCCGACAAGGTCTACCGGCACCCGACGTTCTACGACATCCCCGACGACGTCCCGCACATCTAGGAGCCGGTGATGAGCGACGACCACGTCTACCTGAGCCTGGCCGAGGGCCATGACGACGGCGACGCCCGCTGGGCGTTCGGGACCGGCTTCGAGGACCCGTTGTACGGCGTCGACACCACCGTGCCCCGGCACGTCGACGCCGCCCGACTGGCCGCCCTGTGCCTGGCACTGGGCGACGACGCCCTGGTGCTGGCCCAGCGGCTCGCCGAATGGGTGACCCGCGCCCCCGAACTGGAGGAGGAGGTGGCCCTGGCCAACATCGGGCTCGACCTGCTCGGCCAGGCCCGCCTGCTGTACGCCCGCTGCGGGCAGACGGACGGCACCGGCCGCACGGAGGACGCCTACGCGTACTTCCGTGGCCCCGGCGACCTGCGCAACGTGACGCTCGCCGAGCTCCCCAACGGCGACTTCGCCTTCTCCGTCCTGCGGCTGCTGGTGTTCGCCAGCTGGCGCCTCGCCCACTTCGCCGAACTCGCCACCGCGTCCGACCCGGTGCTCGCGGCGATCGCGGCCAAGGGCGTCAAGGAGCTCGCCTACCACCGGCAGTACGCCGCCGAATGGGTCGTACGCCTGGGCGACGGCACCGAGGAGTCCCACGCACGCATGCTGACCGCCCTGGAAGGACAGGCGCCCTACTGGGACGAGCTGTTCGCCGCGCAGGACGTGCGGGACGCGGTGCTGGCGGATCTCCGTCAGGTGTTCGACGCGGCCGGGCTCCCCACCCCGGTTCTTCCGCCGTCGCCGGGCAACGGCCGCGACGGTACGCACACCGAGCATCTGGCCCCGCTGCTGGCCGAGTTGCAGAGCGTGGCCCGCGCCCACCCGGACGCGACATGGTGACCGGCGCGCTGTCCGGGGTCCGGCTGGCCCGGGACCTCGCCGAGCAGGTCCCCGACCCCGAACTGCCCATGCTCACCCTCGCCGACCTGGGTGTGCTGCGGGGTGTGACGGTCGAGACCGACGGCACGGTGGTCGCGGCCCTCACCCCCACCTACTCGGGCTGTCCCGCGATGGCCGAGATGCGGGCCGCGGTCGCCGCCCGGCTGCGGGACGCAGGCTTCGAACGCGTGGAGATCCGCACGGTGCTGGACCCGCCGTGGACGAGCGACTGGATCACCCCCGAGGGACGCCGCAAGCTCGCCGCACACGGCATCGCACCGCCCATGACGGCGCCGCGGCGTCCCGTGGGACCCGTGCCGCTGGACCTGGCGCCGACCCGGCGCAGGGTGCCGTGCCCGCACTGCGGTTCCGCCGACACCGAGGAGACCTCCCGCTTCGCGGCCACCTCGTGCAAAGCGCTCTGGCGGTGCCGCACCTGCCGTGAGCCGTTCGAGTACGTCAAGGAGATCTGATGGCAGAGCTGACGGCACCGGCCGCCGGTGCCCCCGCGACGAGGGCACGCCGGCGCCTCCCGGCCTTCCACGCCCTGCGCGTCGCCGCGGTCCAGCCCCTGTGCGAGGACGCCGTGGCGGTCACGTTCGACATCCCCGCCGCCCTCGCCGAGGAGTTCACCTTCGGCCCCGGCCAGTCACTCACGCTCCGCCGTGAGATCGACGGGCGCGACGAACGGCGCTCCTACTCGATCTGCTCACCGGCCGGGGCACCGCCCCGCATCGGCGTCCGGGAGGTCCCCGGCGGGCTCTTCTCCTCCTGGCTGGTCCACGAGGTGCGGCCGGGCGACACCGTCCAGGTCATGGCGCCCACCGGAGCCTTCACCCCCGACCTCACGGTCCCCGGCCACCACGTGCTGATCGCGGCGGGCTCGGGCATCACTCCCATGATGTCCATCGCCGAGTCCGTCCTGGCGGCCGACGACCGCTCGGAGGTCACGCTGTTCTACGGCAACCGGCGCACCGACACCGTGATGTTCGCCGACGAACTGGCCGATCTGAAGGACGAGTACCGCACCCGGTTCCAGCTGGCGCACGTCCTGTCCCGCGAACCTCGCGAGGCCGAGCTCCTCTCCGGCCGCCTCGACGGCGACCGCCTCGCCGCCCTCATCGAGGGCCTGGTCGACGTGCGGGACGCCGACCACTGGTGGCTGTGCGGCCCGCACGGCATGGTGCTCGACGCCCAGAAGGTACTCGCCGGGCTGGGTGTGCCCGGCCCGCGGGTGCACCGGGAGCTCTTCTTCGCCGACGAGCCGATCGAACCCGTCCGGCACCCGGAGAAGGCGGTGGACGGACCGGTCAGTGAGGTCACCGTCACCCTGGACGGCCGCTCCACCACCGCCCTGCTGCCCCGCGACAGCACCCTCCTCGACGCCGCCGCCCGCATCCGGCCCGACCTGCCCTTCGCCTGCAAGGGCGGGGTGTGCGGCACCTGCCGCGCCCGCGTCACGGCCGGCGAGGCGGACATGCGGCGCAACTACGCCCTCGAACCGGCCGAGGTGCGGGCGGGCTACGTCCTGACCTGCCAGACGTTCCCGGTCTCCGACTCGGTGACGGTCGACTACGACAGTTGAGCAACCACGAACGCGGGCGCCGGCGAACCGGAGCGCGGACGTCCGGCATCCGTACCCTTGCGGCTTTCCACGGAAGTTGCCACGCTGGTCCTCCGGACCGCCTGCCCGGCGTCCCGGCGGCGTTCGCGAGACCGCCGGCCCCGACCCGTCCCGGCTCGATACGTACGTGCGCGCTGCCCTCCCTCCCGGCGCTGACGCGCGTACAGCGCGCCCCCGCACCACAGCCACCGGCCGGACAGCCGCCGCCTCACCTGTGGAGCACACCATGGACACGAGCGAGGAGGCCGCCCGCGGCCTGACCGACATCCAGGACTTCCTGTACCAGCAGGCCCACCTGCGAGCGGCCCGTCGCCGCGTCGCGGAGTTCACCGCCCGGGAGCCGGGGCTGACCGCGGCGCAGAAGGCGGACATCGAGCGCTGGTACCTCGCGGAACAGACCTATGTGGCACGCATGGTGACCGACCACATCGCCGCCAGCGTCAGCGAGGCGGAGCAGCGGCACCACGCCCGCTTCGGCCACTGGCTGCGCGGCACCCTGACCGCGATGATCCTCATCACCGTGGCCATGGGACTGTGCGTGACGGCGGTGCTGGTCGGGGCGTGAGGAGCCGTCCGCCGACCGGTACCAGGTCAAGGGCGGGACGGCGGCGGGTAAAGGCGAGGCCAGGTGTCGGTCTTGGTGACCTGATGCCTGACCCGTGATGACCAGGTGGTCATGTGGTGTTCATGTGACGGCAGTTGGGCTGGGCCAGGGTGCGGTCGTTGTCAGCACAGCTGCTCGTCGGGAGGGCGTCATGACCGCACAGACAGAGTCCGCAGAGGACAGACCGGCGGGGGAGCCGGACGGGCTCAGCCGCCGTCACGCGCTGGGCCTGCTCGGGACCGCGGGGGCGGGCGCCGCCGCCACCGGACTGCTGGGAGCGGGCGCGGCACAGGCCGCGCCGCTCGCCGCCCCGGCCCTCCACCTCACCGCGGACGCCTCGGGCGCGTCCCCCGTCCAGGGCCTGCACCTGACCTTCGGGGCCGACCCGCGCACCCAGATGACGGTGTCATGGATCACCGACGGCCCGGTGACCAAGCCGGTCGTGCACTACGGCACCCTGGAGCACGGCTCCGGCTCCAAGGCCGTCGCCCGGACCGTGACCTACGTCGACGGCACCTCCGGCCGCACGGTGTACGTCCACCACGCCCGGCTCGACCGGCTCGCCCCGGACACCGACTACCTGTACCTCGCCACGCACGAGGGTGCGACCCCGGACAGCGGCACCTTCCGCACGGCCCCGCGCGGGCGCAAGCCGGTCACCTTCACCAGCTTCGGCGACCAGTCCGCCCCGCAGGTCACCTGGTCGGCCGCCGGCACGGTCGCCCTGGACGCCAACTCCACACCCGCCACGAAGGACATCGTCACCGGCATCGAGCAGGTCGCCCCGCTGTTCCACCTCCTCAACGGGGACCTCTGCTATGCCAACCTGGATGTCGACCGGGTGCGGACGTGGAACAACTTCTTCACCAACAACACCCGTTCGGCGCGTTTCCGCCCCTGGATGCCGGCGGCCGGCAACCACGAGATCGAGAAGGCCAACGGCCCGCTCGGACTCGGCGCCTACCAGGCCTACTTCTCCCTCCCGTCCACCGAGACCGACCCGGAACTCGCGGGCCTGTGGTACGCGTTCACGGCCGGTTCGGTGCGGGTCATCGTGCTGCAGAACGACGACAACTGCCTCCAGGACGGCGGCGACGTCTACATCAGCGGCTACTCGGGCGGCCGTCAGCTCGCCTTCCTGGAGAAGGAGCTGAAGGCGGCGCGTTCCTCGAAGGACGTCGACTGGGTGGTCGTGGCCATGCACCAGGTCATGATCAGCTCCTCCGACGCCAACGGCGCGGACCTGGGGCTGCGCGAGAAGTACGGCCCGCTGTTCGACCGGTACGGCGTCGACCTCGTCCTGTGCGGTCACGAGCACAACTACGAGCGTTCGCTGGCGGTCCGCGGCGTCGTGACCGGCAGCGAGACGCTCACCCCCAACCCCGTCTCGCAGGCCACCGACGACATCGACGCCGACCTCGGCACCGTGCACATGGTCCTCGGCGGTGGCGGTGTCTCCGGCACCACCAACCAGAACTTCTTCAAGGACGGCACGGGCAAGGTGATCACCGCCGTGTCGGCGACCGCCGGATCCAACGGCAAGCGCACCCCCACCTACGTCAAGGAGCAGGCCGTGTGGATGGGGGTCCGGGACACCGACCACCCCTACGGCTTCGCCGCGTTCACCGTCGACCCCGGCCGGCACCCCGGTGACACCACCCGGATGCACGTCACGTACTACAACGTGAACAAGCCGCACGGCGAGCTGTCGGTCTTCGAGAACTTCACCCTCCACCGCAAGCGCTCCGACGGCCACGGCCACTGATCCGGTGGGCCGGGCGGCACCCGCCCGGCCCACCGGTCCGCGCGGCGCCGGCCGGCTCC
>NZ_JBEYFC010000446.1:0-7394 GCF_040634175.1 Streptomyces sp. NPDC007162 | reverse complement strand
GCACACGGTCGGCGTCGAGATCTCCGCCCGCATCCCGAAGGCGCGGCACCCCCCGCACAGGGGTGCCGCCCCTCTTTTGTGTGCCGGGGCCGCCGTCCATCGGTCTTGAGGGTCGGGGACGGACGGCGGACCCGGGGTTCACAGGAGGCCTGGTGCGGCCTCAGCGGTGGTCGCTGCCCGCCGACTGGGTCGCCGCCCGGCCGGCCTCCAGGCGGGCCACCGGGATGCGGAACGGGGAGCAGGAGACGTAGTCGAGGCCCACCTCGTGGAAGAAGTGGACGGACTCCGGGTCACCTCCGTGCTCGCCGCAGACGCCCAGCTTGAGGTCGGGGCGGGTGGCTCGGCCGGCCTTCGCGGCCGCCGCGACCAGGGAGCCGACGCCGTCCCGGTCGATCGTCTCGAAGGGGGAGACGCCGAAGATGCCCTTCTCCAGGTACGCGGTGAAGAAGGATGCCTCCACGTCGTCGCGGCTGAAGCCCCAGACCGTCTGCGTCAGGTCGTTGGTGCCGAAGGAGAAGAACTGCGCCGCCTCGGCGATCTGGCCGGCCGTCAGGGCCGCCCGCGGCAGTTCGATCATTGTGCCGATGGACAGCTTGAGGCTGGTGCCGGTCGCCGCCTCGACCTCCGCGATGACCTGGTCGGCCTCCTCGCGGACGATCTCCAGCTCCTGGACCGTGCCGACCAGCGGGATCATGATCTCCGCACGGGGGTCGCCCTTGGCGTTCTTGCGTTCGGCGGCGGCCTCGGCGATGGCGCGGACCTGCATGGTGAACAGGCCGGGGATGACCAGGCCCAGGCGGACGCCGCGCAGGCCCAGCATCGGGTTCTGCTCGTGCAGGCGGTGGACGGCCTGCAGGAGGCGCAGTTCGTTCTCGTGGGGTTCCTGGCGGGACTCCGCGAGGGCCACGCGGACCGAGAGTTCCGTGATGTCGGGGAGGAACTCGTGCAGCGGGGGGTCGAGGAGGCGGACCGTCACCGGGAGGCCGTCCATCGCCGAGAAGAGTTCGACGAAGTCCTTCTTCTGGAGCGGGAGGAGGGCGCTCAGGGCCTCCTCCCGGTCCTCCTGGGTGTCCGCCAGGATCAGGCGTTCCACCAGCTCACGGCGGTCGCCGAGGAACATGTGCTCGGTGCGGCACAGGCCGATGCCCTGAGCGCCGAAGCGGCGGGCGCGCAGCGCGTCCTCGGCGTTGTCGGCGTTGGCGCGCACCCGCAGCCGGCGCTTGCGGTCCGCGAACGCCATGATGCGGTGGACGGCCTCGACGAGTTCGTCGGCGTCCTGGGCGCCCGCGTGCATCCGGCCCTCGAAGTACTCCACGACCGGGGAGGGGACCACCGGGACCTCGCCCAGGTAGACCTTGCCGGAGGAGCCGTCGATGGAGATGACGTCGCCCTCCTCGACCACGTGACCGCCCGGGACCGTCATCCGGCGGCGCTTGGTGTCGACCTCGAGGTCCTCCGCGCCGCACACACAGGTCTTGCCCATGCCACGGGCGACCACGGCCGCGTGGGAGGTCTTGCCGCCCCGGGAGGTGAGGATGCCCTCCGCCGCGATCATGCCGTCGAGGTCGTCGGGGTTGGTCTCGCGGCGGACCAGGATGACCTTCTCGCCCGAGCGGGACCACTTCACCGCGGTGTACGAGTCGAAGACCGCCTTGCCGACCGCGGCGCCCGGCGAGGCCGCGATGCCCCGGCCGACCTGCTGCGCCTTGGCCTGCTCGTCGAAGCGCGGGAACATCAGCTGGGCGAGTTGGGCGCCGGTGACCCGCTGGAGGGCCTCGGTCTCGTCGATCAGGCCCTGGTCGACCAGCTGGGTGGCGATCCGGAAGGCCGCGCCCGCGGTCCGCTTGCCGACGCGGGTCTGAAGCATCCACAGCTGGCCGCGCTCGATGGTGAACTCGATGTCGCAGAGGTCCTTGTAGTGGTTCTCCAGCGTCTCCATGATCTGCATCAGCTGGTCGTACGACTTCTTGTCGATCTGCTCCAGCTCCGCGAGCGGGACCGTGTTGCGGATGCCCGCGACCACGTCCTCGCCCTGGGCGTTCTGGAGGTAGTCGCCGTAGACGCCCTGGTGCCCCGAGGCGGGGTCGCGGGTGAAGGCGACGCCGGTGCCGGAGTCGGGGCCCAGGTTGCCGAAGACCATCGAGCAGACGTTGACGGCGGTGCCGAGGTCGCCGGGGATGCGCTCCTGGCGGCGGTAGAGCTTGGCGCGGTCGGTGTTCCAGGACTCGAAGACCGCCTTGATGGCGAGGTCCATCTGCTCGCGCGGGTCCTGCGGGAAGTCCCGGCCGGCCTCGGCCTTGACGATCTTCTTGAACCTGGTGACCAGCTTCTTGAGGTCGGCCGCCTCCAGGTCGGTGTCGACGGTGACCTTCTTGGCGTCCTTGGCCGCGTCGAGGGCCTCCTCGAAGAGCTCGCCGTCGACGCCGAGGACCGTCTTGCCGAACATCTGGATGAGGCGCCGGTAGGAGTCCCAGGCGAAGCGGTCGTCGCCGGCCTGCTTGGCCAGGCCCTGGACCGACTTGTCGGAGAGGCCGATGTTCAGGACCGTGTCCATCATGCCGGGCATGGAGAACTTGGCGCCGGAGCGGACCGAGACCAGCAGCGGGTTGTCGGCCTGGCCGAGCTTCTTGCCCATCCGTCCTTCGAGGGCGTCGAGGTGCGCACTCACCTCGTCACGCAGTGCCGTGGGCTCCGCGCCGCTGTCGAGGTAGACCTTGCAGGCCTCGGTCGTGATGGTGAAGCCGGGGGGAACGGGGAGTCCCAGGTTCGTCATCTCGGCGAGGTTCGCGCCCTTGCCACCGAGGAGGTCCTTGAGGTCCTTGTTTCCCTCGGTGAAGTCGTAGACGAACTTCGCTACGTGGGGTTCTTTGTTTTCCGACACGGGTCTCGACTCCCTCGAGGACGCGGTGGCTGCCCTGACGGCGAGGAACATACCCAGATCGAAGGCGTCTGGGTACGTCTACTTGCGTGTCATGCACCCGTAACCGGTCGTCCGCCAGTGGATTGAAAGTCAAAGCTTGGCAAGCCGTAGTCCGGTTGTGTTTTCACTTCTTGAACACATCATCACCCACCGCCGCACGATTTCGCTCATCTGAGCGACCATCCCGCACGTCTGATTTCGATCGATGAACGATCAAAGGGTGGCACCCAGTGCCACCCTTTGGAGAAGTGCAGTCGCCCATGATCCGCTCATCTGAGCGCAACCCTTATCAAGGGTGGCGAGAATCACGCTGCCACAGACCGCCGCGGTTCACCATGCGGACAGCGGAACGGGACCGAAACGCGCCGGTCACACGCACCGGTCACACGCCCAGCGCCAGCAGCCGTTCCTCCACCCGCTCCGGCGCGTACAGCTGCGCCACGACCAGCAGCCCGGCACCCACCAGCCCGGCCCGGTCCTCCAGTCGCGAGGTGACGACGTCCAGGTGGGCGGTGGAGCGGGGCAGCGCCCGCTGGTACAGCAGCTCCCGCACACCGGTGAGGAACGGCGTGCCCGCGAGGTCCCCGGCGATCATCAGGACACCGGGATTGAGCAGGGTGACGACCGTCGCCAGCACGTCCCCGACCCGGCGGCCGGCCTCCCGCGCCAGCGCCGCCGCCTGCGGATGGCCCGCGGCGAGCAGATCGCGCACATCCGAGCCCGAGGCCGCCGGAACCCCCGCCTCCGCCAGTCGCCCGGCCACCGCGCCACCGCTGGCGACGGCGGCGAGGCAGCCGTACGAACCGCAGCGGCACTGCGCCTCGGCGCCCACCCGGATGTGGCCGATGTCCCCGGCGCCGCCGTCGACGCCCCGGAAAATGGCACCGTCGACCACGACCCCGGCGCCGATGCCGGTCGAGACCTTCACCAGGACGAACGCGGAGCAGTCGGGGTGTCCGGTGCGCTGCTCGCCGTACGCCATCAGGTTCGCGTCGTTGTCCACCACGACCGGGACCGCGGGCGCGCCGGTGTGTTCCGTGAACGCCCTGGCCAGCCGTCCCCGTATGTCGTAGCCGTCCCAGCCCGGCATGATCGGGGGCTGCACGACCCGGCCGGTGTCCGTGTCGACGGGGCCCGGTACCGCGAGGCCGATCCCGCAGACCTCGTCCGCGCGGTGGCCGGCCTTCGTCAGCAACTCGGCGAACCAGTGGCCGAGTTCGGAGAGCACCGGCTCCGGTCCATCCTGGATGACCAGGGTGCCGGAGTGCTCCGCGAGGATCTCGCCGCTCAGCGAGAGCACGGCGGCCCGGGCGTGGCGGGTCTCCAGGTCGGCGGCGAGCACCACCGCGTGGGAGTCGTCGAATTCCAGGGTGATGGAGGGGCGTCCGCCGAGCGGCGAGTCGACCGGGCCGCCGGCGCCCTCGCGCAGCCAGCCCGCGCGGAACAGCCGGTCCAGGCGCAGACCCACGGTCGCACGGGAGAGCCCGGTCTCCTGCTGGAGCGCACCGCGCGTCACGGCCCGTCCACTGCGGACCAGTTCGAGCAGTTCGCCCGCGCTCGCCTGCCCGCCGCCCCTGCCGGTTCTCCCCGGACGTCCGGTCATGCGCACCCCCTTGTGTTTCTCAAGCTTGCATTACATATTGAGTTTTGCGTGTTAAATAGACGTAACCCTACGGTAGCCACAGCCGAACCCGGTCGGCCGGACGTCTTCGGGGAGTCCCGAGTGGATCGCACTGCCCAGCTCACCGCCCATGCGCCCGCTGTCGGGGTCGCATACGATCCACCGCCCGCCCTTCCGAACGGCCCGGCGTCCGTGCACGTCACGGCCGCACGCGTGCTCGACGACAACTGGACCGGCACCTCGACCGTGCCCTCCCGGCGGCTGTATCCGCACCAGTGGTCATGGGACTCGGCGTTCGTCGCGATCGGGCTGCGGCACCTGTCGCCGCTGCGCGCGCAGACGGAGCTGGAGACGCTGCTGGCCGCCCAGTGGGCCGACGGGCGGATCCCGCACATCGTGTTCAACCCCTCCGTACCCCTCGACGCGTACTTCCCGAGCCCCGACTTCTGGCGCTCCTCGACCGCGGGGCGCGCCGCGGGCGCCCCGCGCACCGTACAGACCTCCGGGATCGTGCAGCCACCGGTGCACGCGCTGGCCGCCTGGCTGGTGCACCTCGCCGACCCGGGCCTGTCCCGGGCGCGCGGCTTCCTGGCCGGCGTGTACCCGCGGCTCGCCGCCTGGCACCGCTATCTGCTGCACCGGCGGGACCTGGGCGGCGGCGGGCTGATCTCGGTCGTCCACCCCTGGGAGCAGGGGATGGACAACAGCCCGTGCTGGGACGCCCCCCTCGCCCGCGTCGTCCCGGCCCCGGCGCGTTCCTTCCGCCGCGCCGACCTGGACCACGGCGCCCCCGAGGACCGGCCGACGGACCTGGACTACGGGCGGTACGTGCGGCTCGCGGCCGACTACCGGGACGCCGGGTACGCGGACCACGGGCGGGAGTTCGCCGTCGAGGACCCCGCGTTCAACGCGCTGCTCGTCGCCTCCGAGCACGCCCTCGCCCGGATCGCGCGGGAGCTGGGGGCGACCGGCACGGCACGGCACGCGCGGGCCGAGCGGCTGACGGCGGCGCTGGTGGACCGGTTGTGGGACCCGGAGCGGGAGATCTTCCTCTGCCGGGACCTGCGCGGC
Source organism: Streptomyces sp. NPDC007162 (assembly GCF_040634175.1). Lineage (NCBI taxonomy): Bacteria > Bacillati > Actinomycetota > Actinomycetes > Kitasatosporales > Streptomycetaceae > Streptomyces > Streptomyces sp. NPDC007162. Next base: position 1,782 of record NZ_JBEYFC010000446.1, on the reverse strand, counting down.
GACGGCGGCCTGATCCCGGAGCGCTCGGTCTCCGGGCTGGTCCCGCTGCTCCTGCCCGAACTGCCGGCCGGGACCGCCGCCGCGCTGGTACGGACCCTGACCGGCCCGCACTTCGGCACCGCCACCCACCTGGTCCCCAGCTACGACCTGCTCGGCGAGGCCTTCGACCCGCACCGCTACTGGCGCGGGCCCGCCTGGTTCAACACCGGCTGGCTGCTGGAGCGGGGGCTGCGCGAACACGGCGAGCGGGAGCGGGCGGACGCGCTGGCCGAGGCGCTCGTCGGGACCGCCGGCGCGAGCGGGTTCGCCGAGTACGTCGACCCGGGCACCGGCGAGGCGTGCGGTGCGACCGGCTTCAGCTGGACGGCGGCACTCGCCCTCGACCTGCACCACAGCTCGAAGCACGCGAAAACACCTGAAACAGTCAAAGCATTCTAAAAATAGACAAGACCTGACAAAACGACGTGTCTTCGTCGTGGGCGGCACGTTCGACCTGGGTGACAAAGGAGGGGACCGGGGATGACGGACCGGCATCACCTGCTCGTGCACGGCGAGACGTTCGCCGCCGTGGACGACCACGGAGACATCAGCGGCGTCCGGGGTGGCGGCTCTCCGGACGGGTTGTTCGTACGGGACGCCCGGCACCTCAGCCGCTGGCAGCTGACGGCCGACGGGGCGCTGCCCGAGGTGCTCACCCCGGTCGCCGACGGGGACGGCGCGCGCTGTGTGCTGGTGCCGCGCGGCGGCCGCCAGGAGCCGCCCGCACACACGCTGTTCCGGGAACAGGCCGTCGGGGACGGCTCGTTCGTCGAGTCCCTGCGGGTCACCAGCAACCGCCCGGTGCCCACCACGATCCGGCTCGCGATCACCGCCGACGCCGACTTCACCGACCAGTTCGAACTCCGCGCCGACCACCGCACCTACACCAAGTCCGGGGCCGTGCGCTCCCGTCAGATCCTCGACGACGGACTGGAGTTCGGCTACCGCCGGGGCGAATGGCGGTCCTGTACGACGATCACGGCCGACCCGGCGCCGGACGGCGTGGAGGAGACCGGCACCGGGGCCCGGCGGATGGTGTGGACGCTGGAGCTGGCCCCGTACGGCACGACCGAGCTGGTCGTCCGGGTGATCGGGCGCCCGCACGGCGACCGGCGGGCGCTGCGCGTACCTCGCGACCCGGCCGCGCTCAACAAGCAACTGCTCGCTGAGGAGGGCGAGTTCGTGGAAGGCGTGGCCTTCCCGACCGGCTGGCCGGAGCTGGCGGCGGCCTGTGCCCGCGGCCTCGCCGACCTCGCCACGCTCCAGGTGCCGGCCACCGGACCGGACGGGGAGCAGCTCCGGGTCCCCGCCGCGGGAGCCCCCTGGTTCCTCACCCTGCTCGGCCGCGACGCCCTGCTCACCTCCCTCTTCGCCCTCCCCTACCGGCCGCAGCTGGCCGCCGCCACCCTCCCGGCGCTCGCCGCCACCCAGGCGACCGAGACCGGCACGAACTCCGTGGCCCAGCCCGGGAAGATCGTCCACGAGGTACGGCACGGGGAGCTGGCCCACTTCGGGCAGGTGCCGTACGGGCGTTACTACGGGTCCGTCGACGCGACCCCGCTCTTCCTGATCCTGCTCGGCGCGTACGTGGAGCGCACCGGGGACCTCGCGACGGCCCGGCGACTGGAGCGCCACGCGCGCGCGGCCGTCGGCTGGATCCAACAAACCATCTCAGGCGCTGGAGCCGACAGCCTCGTTCTCGCGGAACGGCAAGGCCAAGGTCCTGTCCTACGGCCACGCACA
>NZ_JBEYFC010000445.1:0-7420 GCF_040634175.1 Streptomyces sp. NPDC007162 | reverse complement strand
GCTGTACGTCAACGGGGTCCGCGCCACCCGGGCCCGCTACCCCGACATCGGCTCGGACTTCCAGTTGCAGGGCAGCGACAAGACCAACAAGCTGCTGAAGGTGCTCAGTTCACAGGTCTCCAACTGGGACCACCTCAACCAGGTCGAGATGATGCTGGAAACGCAGTGGGGCGAGAGCTACCTGCGGCTGAAGTCGATCACCTCCGCCAACGGCACCGCCGACGTGTCGATCCAGGACCACGAGGCGGGCATCCTCTTCCCGCGCCCCTTCCCGATCCTCTCCAACGGCTCTCCGCTGCACTTCGAGAACGCCCACGAGTTCCTCGACGAACCGGGCGAGTTCTACGTCGACACGGCCGCGCAGACCGTCTACTACAAGCCCCGCCCCGGCGAGGACATGTCCACGGCCACCGTGCAGGCCCCGACGCTGCAGACCCTTTTCGACATCAAGGGCACAAACCTCGACAGCCCCGCCCACGACCTGCGCTTCTCCGGGCTCACCTTCACCGGGACCACCTGGATGGAAGCGACCGACAACGGCTACCTCAACGGCCAGGGCGGCAACTACAACATCTCGGCCGACACCTCCAACAACCAGTATGTCGGCCGTCCGCCGGCCGGGGTCCAGGCCTCGGACGCCGACCGTCTCGCCTTCACCGGCAACACCTTCGCGCAGATGGGCGCCACCGCCCTCGACCTGCACCACGGCGTGCACGACAGCACCGTGACGGGCAACCTCGTCCACGACATCGCCGGCAACGGAATCATGGTCGGCAAGTTCTCCGACCCGACCGTGGAGTTCCACACCGTCTACGACCCGCCGACCTCTCCGGCCGGCGAGGACGCCCGGGAGGTGGTCAAGAACGTCACCGTCAAGGACAACCTGATCACCCGGATCGGTGAGGACTACCTGGGCACGGCGGGCATCAACGCGGGCTTCGTCAACAGCACCACCATCGACCACAACGACATCTCCGACACGCCATGGGCCGGCATCTCGCTCGGCTGGGGCTGGCAGTCGGCGGCCAACGCCGAAGGCAACAACAGCGTCAGCTACAACCGGATCGGCAACGTGATGAACCGGCTCTGCGACTCCGCCGGCATCTACCACCTCTCGAACGACCCGGGCACGGTCTTCAACGGCAACTACATCCACGATGTGGTGCGTATGCCGTCCGCCTGCACTTCCGCGGTCAGCGGCATGTACCTGGACGAGGGGTCGAACAACATGACCCTTTCCCACAACGTGCTGTCGCACACCGACGGATTCATCAACCAGAACCGCAACGGCTCCAACGTCACGCTCACCGACAACACGACGTCCGGCGACTCGGTGATCAAGGCCTCCGGTCTCGAGTCCGCCTACCAGGGGCTGGCAGCGAAGGTCAACCTCGCCTACAACAAGCCGGCATCCTCCTCCTCGGTGAGCAGCTCCACCTGGGCGGCGGCCAAAGCCGACGACAACGACGGTTCCACGGGCTGGTCGCCGACCGGGACCGACACCTCGGCCTGGTGGCAGGTCGACCTGGGGCACGCCTACCAGCTCGGACAGTTCTCACTGACGACACGTCAGGATCTGGACCAGCCCGAGACGCGCGGCCACTTCGAGATCCAGGCCTCCAACGACCCGTCCTTCGGCACCTACACCGTCCTGGGCCGTCAGACGAACACCCTGCCGCTCGCCTCGACGCTCACGGGCAGCATCGACGTCCGTCAGAAGTTCCGCTACGTACGGGTCGCCAAGACCGACGGCGCGTACTTCTTCATCGCGGACTTCAGTGTGCAGCAGGCCGGCGGGGCGCTGGAGGACTCGACCGGTACGCCGAACACCAACCCGTCGACCTACTACACGATCAAGAACGTCAACAGCGGACAGCTGATGGACGTGTACCAGAACTCCACCGCCGACGGCGGGAGCGTCATCCAGTGGCCGAGCAACGGTGGCGCCAACCAGCAATGGAACATCGTTCCGGTCAGCGGTCAGCTCTACAAGATCGTGAACAGGAACAGCGGCAAGGTCCTCGACATCAATGCCTCCAGTCATCGGAAGGGGACCGCGCTGCAGCAGCAAGGCTACGGCGGCGGCAACAACCAGCTGTGGTACTTCGAGCCGACCAGTGGCGGGTACGTCATCCGCAACTTCGAGAGCAGGCAGGTCCTGGAGGTCGGAGGCGGATCGACGGCCAACGGAGCCGCCATCAGCCAGTGGATGCCGCTGAACCAGTCAAACCAGGCTTGGACGATCCAGTGACAGGGTGACCCGACGAGTCGGCGGATCCGCTCGCCCGGACACGTGCGCCCGCCCCGAGCCCCCATCAGCCCGCCCCCAGAGCCCACGGCGAACCCGATGGGGGCGCGGCTTGCTGTCCCCGTAACGATGAACAAGGGAGTACATGGTGCCTGCCCTGCTCAATTTCCGAAAACTGCGCCGGGGGGTGGTTGTCTGCCTGACCGCGGTGGCGCTCGCCTTCGCCGGCTTGATCGCCTTCAGCAGTGCCTCGCAGGCCGCTGCACAAGGGCCGTGCGACATCTACGCGGCGGGCGGCACCCCGTGCGTCGCGGCGCACAGCACCACCCGCGCGTTGTTCGCCTCCTACAACGGCCCGCTCTACCAGGTACAGCGGTCATCGGACAGTACGCTGCGGGACATCGGGCCGCTGTCGGCCGGAGGCGTCGCCGACGCCGCGGCGCAGGACTCCTTCTGCGCCGGCACGACGTGCACCATCACCCGCCTCTACGACCAGACCGGCGGCGGCAACACCCTGGTCTACCAGGGACCCGGCGGCACCGGCGGCGCCGACACCGCGGCCACCGCGAACACCGAAGCACTCAGCGTGGGCGGCCACAAGGCGTACGCGCTGTACATCAACCCCGGCAACAGCTACTTCGCCTACAACTCCGCCGGGGGCGTGCCGACCGGCAGCTCCCCCGAGGGCGAGTACATGATCACCAGCGGCACCCACGTCAACAACAAATGCTGCTTCGACTACGGCAACACGGAGATCGACCACCACGCGGACGGCAACGGCGCCATGGACGCGATCAACTTCGGCACCGAATGCTGGTTCGGCGGCTGCAGCGGAACCGGCCCGTGGGTGCAGGCCGACATCGAAAACGGCCTGTTCAGCGGCGGCAGCAAGACCTGGAACCCCAGCCAGGCCGCCCAGACCAGCCGCTTCGTCACCGCGATGCTCAAGAACAACGGCTACGACGAGACCCTGCACGGATTCGACAAGAGCGCCGCCAAGCTCGGCGTCGACCGGATCGACCTGCTGATCCTGCACCAGGCGCTGCCGTCCGAGTTCGACCGGACCCTCGACGCCTACCGGGCGCTGGAGAAGCTCCTGGCCGATGGCAAGGTCCGCGCGATCGGCGTCAGCAACTTCATGGTCGACCACCTCACCCGTCTGCTCGACGCCACCGATGTCGTCCCGGCCGTCAACCAGCTGGAGATCCACCCGTACTTCCAGCAGCGCTCCGTTCTCGACTTCGACACCGCCCGCGGCATCCTCAGCCAGGCGTGGTCCCCCATCGGAGGGATCACCTTCTACCCGGGCTACGGCGAGGATCGCCGAAGCGTCCTTCAGGACCCGGCCGTCACTGCCATCGCCGAGAGGCACGGCAAGAGCGCCGCCCAGGTGATGCTGCGCTGGGGCCTGCAGCAGGGCCGCTCAGTCATCCCCAAGTCCGCCAAGCGCCACCGCATCGCCGAGAACATCGACGTCTTCGACTTCGAGCTCACGGCAGATGAGCTCACCGCGCTGGACGCGCTGGAGACCGGCCGGCGCGGCGGTCCTGAGCCGGAGAACGTCACCCTCGCCGCCTACGGCCGCGCCATCCCCGAAGCCTGACCTTCACCCCGTACGACCTGCAAAAAGGAAGCACAGTGTCCACCACCGTCCACGCGTTCGGCGCCCACGAGGCCGGTCAGCCGCTCGTCCCCGTCACCATCGAGCGCCGCGACGTCGGCCCCCACGACGTCCGGCTCGACATCCTGTACTGCGGTATCTGCCACTCCGACATGAACTTCGTCGACGGCTCCTTCGGACCGCTCCCGGTCAGCCCGCTCGTGCCCGGCCACGAAATCGTCGGCCGTGTCACCGAGACCGGCTCCGCCGTCACCCGCCACCAGGTCGGCGACCTGGTCGGCATCGGCTGCATGGCCAACTCCTGCCGCGAGTGCGAGAACTGCCAGGCCGGGCAGGAGCAGTACTGCCTGAACGGCCACACCCTCGTCTTCGGCAGCCCCGACCCGGCCCAGCCCGGCGCCCGCACCCAGGGCGGCTACTCCGAGGCGATCGTCGCCCCTGAGGACTTCGTCGTCCGCGTGCCCGAGACTCTCGACCCGGCCGCCGCCGCGCCGCTGCTGTGCGCGGGCATCACCGTCTACGCCCCGCTCAAGCGCTTCGCTGCCCGTCCCGGGACCAAGGTTGCGGTCGTCGGTCTCGGCGGCCTGGGCCACCTCGGCGTGAAGATGGCCAGGGCCATGGGCGCCGACGTCACCGTGCTGTCCCGGTCGGACAGCAAGCGCGAAGCCGCCACTGCCCTCGGCGCCGACCACTACGCCGCGACCGGCGACGGCACCGCCTTCACCGAGCTGGCGAACACCTTCGACCTCATCCTCAACACCGTCAGCGCGCCCATCAATCTGGCGGACTACCTCGGCCTTCTGCGTCTGCACGGCACCATGATCAGCGTGGGTGTCACCACACAGCCGATGCCACTGGACGTCTTCCCCCTGCTGCAGAACGGGCGCTCCTACGCCGGCTCCCTGTTCGGCGGTATCGCCGAGACGCAGGAAATGCTCGACTTCGCCGCCGAGCACAAGGTCACCGCCGACATCGAGCTGATCGGCGCACAGGACATCAACACCGCCTACGAGCGGATCAACGCCTCCGACGTCCGCTACCGGTTCGTGATCGACGGCTCGACCTTCAAGGGGCTGACGGCATGACGCAGCCAACCCACCCGAGCATCAACCGCGTCCTGGTCATCGGCGGGACGGGCAGCATGGGACGCCTCGTCGCCGCCCGCCTGCTCGAGCTGGGTTGCCTGCCGCGCGTGCTCAGCCGCGACCCCGACCGCGCCCGGCGCTCGCTGCCCGATGGCGTCGAGGTGGTGGCAGGCGAACTGGCCGATCAGGCGGCCGTGCGCGCCGCCGTCGCCGGCGTCGACGCTATCGTGATGACCCACGGAGCGCCCTACGGGTCCGGCGACTACGTCGCGGTCGACTACGGCGCCGTGCCCGCGGTACTCGACGCGCTGGACGGACATCGCGTGCCCGTGGTGCTGATGAGTTCGATCGGGGTCACGGCGACCGGCGGGCAGTCGCGGGAGCTGCTGGACTGGAAGCGACGCGGTGAGCGCCTCCTGCGGGTCAGCGGACTGCCGTACACGATCGTCCGGCCCGGCTGGTTCGACGCCGGCAGCACCTCCCACCAGCAGGTGGACCTGCGACAGGGCGACCTGACCGAGTACGGGCCCGTCCGCCGCGACCACGTCGCCGAGACGATCGTCCAGGCCCTGCTGGCCCCGGCCGCCAAGGGCCGGACCGTGGAGGTCTTCTCGGCCGACGGCCCGGCCGTCACCGACTGGCCGGGCGCGTTCCTCGCAGCCGAACCCGACCGGCCGGGCGACCTCGACGGCGCCCGCGACCGGTCCGGACCACGTCCGGAGGCAGAACCCGAGCGTGTCCGCGCCGACCTGCAGCGTCACGCCCACACCGCCTGACACCCCCCATCTGAGGAGACAGTCATGAAGGCAGCCATCTTCCGAGGCGAGAAGCACATCGAGCTCGGCCAGCGTCCCGACCCCACCATCCGGAAGGCGACCGACGCCGTCGTCCGCGTCGTGCGGGGCTGCGTCTGCGGCTCCGACCTCTGGTACTACCGCGGCATCAACCCCCACAAGGTCGGCAGCATCGGCCACGAGTACGTCGGCGTCGTCGAGGCGGTCGGCGAGGACGTGAAGAACCTGGCCGTCGGCGACTTCGTCATCGCCCCCTTCACCTACAACGACGGCACCTGCCCCGCCTGCCGGGCCGGGTTCGAATCCAACTGCGAGCACGGAGGAGCCTTCGGTGACGGCGAGAGCGACGGCGGCCAGGGCGAAAAGGTCCGCGCGCCCTATGCCGATGCGACCCTCGTGAAAGTCCCCGCGCCGGCCGACGGGTTCACCGACGTCCAGCTCGCCTCCTTCACCGCACTCTCCGACGTCATGTGCACCGGCTACCACGCCGCCGTGAGCGCGGGCGTGAAGCAGGGCGACACCGTCGCCGTCGTCGGTGACGGCGCAGTCGGCCTCTCGGCCGTGCTGGCGGCCAAACTCCTCGGCGCCGGCCGGATCTTCGCGCTGAGCCGTCACACCGACCGGCAGGCTCTGGCCAAGGAGTTCGGCGCCACCGACATCGTCGCCGAACGCGGGGACGACGCCGTCTCGGTCGTGCTCGGCCTCACCGGCGGCGCCGGCGTCGACGCCGCGCTCGAATGCGTCGGCACCGACCAGTCCATCGAGACGGCAGCCGGTATCGTCCGCGCCGGCGGCATGATCGGTGCCGTAGGCGTCCCGCTCTACGAAAAGTTCGAGTACAAGACCCTCTTCTGGAAGAACGTCGGTATCAAGGGAGGCGTCGCCCCCGCCCGCCGCTATATCCCCGAGCTGCTGCAGTACGTCCTGGACGGAGTGATCAACCCCGGACTCGTCTTCAACTACTCCACCGACCTCGACCACGTCGCCGACGCTTACGCCGCGATGGACGAGCGCCGCGCGATCAAGTCGCTCCTCGCGGTCAGCCAGCCGTGACTCTGGAACCCTGCACCAGTTCGGCCCGGGGGAAGACCAGGTCAGGCCCCCGCGAGGCTGGCGGCCTGGATCACCAGCTGGTAGCGACGGTCCGTTGGGCTACCCGTACGTCGTCGTGACGGACGTAGTCGGTGGCCAGGTGCAGGCGCCAGTTGGCGCGGGTGCCATACACGGTGGCATCGGTCAGGGTCCGGGCCGTCAAGCGGGCCGTGCCGTCGTCATCGACGCCGAACGCGGTGTCCTTCTCCTCGATGGAGTGGTAGACGAACCGCCCTTGACGCATCTGCGCCAGCCACTCCGCCTTCGGCTGCACATATCCGGTCATGTGGGTGAGGATGAAGTCCTCCGCCAGCAGGCCGTCGAGAGTTGTGGTGTCACCTTCGACCATGGCGTCCAGGTGCGGCTTGATCGGGCGTCAGATCCACCCCGGCAGCCTGTCAGAACCATCTCGCACAACGCCCCGGTTTTGAGAGGGCTTCCGCAAACGGCGACCTGCGGAAACGTGATCGACTCCGGGGCTCTCGCAGAACTCTCGCAACCGGTCTTTTGTGAGAACCACCGACCGGGGAGATCGCCGAGGCCCACGCGGCCCCCGTCCCGGCGGTCGCCCTGGCCTGGC
>NZ_JBEYFC010000444.1:0-7433 GCF_040634175.1 Streptomyces sp. NPDC007162 | reverse complement strand
GTGCATGCCGTCGATGAACGACAGGTCGAGCGTGGTCCGCTGCCAGTAGCCGAACGGGCTGCGGTTGCGTGCGACGTTGCGCAGCGGGTGGCGGCCTCCCCTGAGGTGCGCCAGGGGGTTCTCCCTGGCGAAGAAGTCGTCACTGGTCGCCTTGGCGAGGTGAACGTCGCAGCGGATCTCCGAGACCACCTTGAAGGCGGGGTCGATCGCGACGCTGGGAACTCTGGACAGCGTCAGACTGCGGCCGTCGTTGACACCGATCTCCAGGTAGTTGCGGTTCGCGCTGACCTTGTGGAGTTCCCGGAGGAACTCGTGCCTTTTCACTGGGACATCTCCTTGCGGATCTGGGGCAGTGCATCGTGCAGTGCTGACCTCCAGTCCCGGGGCGGCTCCAGACCGATCTCATGCCATCGGGCATGCCCCAGGGCGCTGTACGCCGGTCGGGGCGCGGGCCGGACGAAGGCCCGGCTGTCGGTGGGGCGCACCCGCTCGGGATCCGCCCCGGCGAGCCGGAACACCTCCCGGGCCAGGTCGTACCAGCTGGCCTCACCGGAACTGGTTCCGTGGAACATACCGTGAACACCGGTCTCTGGGGAGATCCTTGGTGCAAGCTGTGCAATACGTATGGCAAGGTCCGCGGTCCAGGTGGGCTGCCCACGCTGGTCGTCGACGACGTCCACGGTGTCCAGCTTCTGCTCCAGTTCGAGCATCGTGCGGACGAAACTGCGGCCGTGCACGCCGTACAGCCAGGCCGTGCGGACCACGGCACTGGCGCCCGGGAGCTCTTCCAGGACGGCGCGCTCGCCGGCCAGCTTGGTGCGGCCGTAGGCGGTGCGCGGGTCCGTGGGGTGGTCCTCCGGGTACGGCGTGCTGCGGGCCTCGCCGTCGAAGACGTAGTCCGTGGAGACGTGGACGAGGCGGGCGCCGTGCCGGGCGGCGGCACGGGCCAGCAGGCGCGGGCCCGTGCCGTTGATCAGCAGGGCCCGCTCCTCGTCGGTCTCGGCGTCGTCGACGGCCGTGTACGCGGCGCAGTTCACCACCAGGTCGGGCGTGTGCCCGGCGAGGGCCGACTCCACCGAGTCGGCACTGGTGATGTCGAGGTCGTCCCGGCCGAGCGGCACGACCTCCTCACCCCGGCGCCCGAGTTCCTCGACCACGTCCTGGCCGAGCATCCCGGCCGCGCCGGCGACGAGCCACTTCATCAGTGCTTCTCCTGCTCCTTACGGGACTCCAGGGCGGCACGCTCCTTGAGCGGCTCCCACCAGTCACGGTTGTCGCGGTACCAGGCGACGGTGTCGGCCAGGCCGGAGGTGAAGTCGTGCTTGGGGGTGTAGCCCAGCTCGTCGTGGATCTTGCTCCAGTCGACGGAGTAGCGCTGGTCGTGGCCCTTGCGGTCGGCCACCCGGTCCACGCGGCTCCAGTCGGCGCCGCAGGCCTCCAGAAGCAGGCCGGTGAGCTCCTTGTTGCTGAGCTCGGTGCCGCCGCCGATGTTGTAGACCTCGCCGGCCCGGCCGCCGGTGCGGACCAGGTCGATGCCCTGGCAGTGGTCCTCGACGTGCAGCCAGTCGCGGACGTTGCTGCCGTCGCCGTAGAGCGGGACGTTCTTGCCGTCGAGGAGGTTGCTCACGAAGAGCGGGATGACCTTCTCGGGGAACTGGTGCGGCCCGTAGTTGTTCGAGCAGCGGGTGACGCGGACGTCCAGGCCGTGGGTGCGGTGGAAGGCCAGCGCCAGCAGGTCCGAGGAGGCCTTGGAGGCGGAGTACGGCGAGTTCGGCTGGAGCGGGTGGCTCTCGGGCCAGGAGCCGGTCTCGATGGAGCCGTAGACCTCGTCCGTGGAGACGTGCACGAACGGACCGACGCGGTGGCGCAGGGCCGCGTCGAGCAGGGTCTGGGTACCGACCACGTTGGTCCGGACGAACGCGCCGGCCCCGTCGATGGAGCGGTCGACGTGCGACTCGGCGGCGAAGTGCACGACCTGGTCGGCCTCGGCCATGAGCTGGTCGACCAGCTCGGCGTCGCAGATGTCACCCTGCACGAAGGTGAGGCGGGGGTGCGACTCCGGCAGGTTGGTCAGGGTGCCCGCGTAGGTGAGCTTGTCCAGCACGGTGATGTGCGGCGCGTCGGGGCCGTCGGCGGCGAGCAGGCCGCGGACGTACGTGGAGCCGATGAAGCCGGCGGCGCCGGTGACGAGGAGATTCATGAACGGATCTGCACCTTGCTGTGGTCTCCGAGAACGAGGCGGTGGGCGCTGGGGGTGCCGGGTGCCGGGGTCACCTCGACGTGCCGGCCGATCAGCGAGGACTCGATCCTGCCCACCCCGTCGATGGAGGAGTCCCGCAGCACTATGGAGAACTCCAGCTCACTCGCGGTGATCCGGCAGTTCTCGGCGACCGACGTGAACGGGCCCACGTACGAGTCGCTGACGACGGTACCGGCGCCGATCACGACCGGGCCGACGATCCGGGAACCGGTGACGCGCGCGCCGGCCTCGACGACCACGCGGCCGACGATCTGGCTGGCCTCGTCGACCTCGCCGTCGATGCGCGGCTCCTGCGCCTCCAGAACGGTCCGGTTGACCTCCAGCATGTCGACGACGTTGCCGGTGTCCTTCCAGTAGCCCTTGATCACCGTGGAGCGCACGTCGGCGCGCTGGTCGATGAGGTGCTGGATGGCATGGGTGATCTCCAGCTCGCCGCGCCAGGACGGCTTGATGGCGCGCACGGCGTCGTGGATGGCGGGCGTGAAGAGGTACACGCCGACCAGTGCCAGGTCGCTCTTGGGCTCCTGCGGCTTCTCCTCCAGGCCGACCACCTGGCCGTCGGCGTCGAGTTCGGCGACACCGAAGGCCCGCGGGTTGGGCACGTGGGTGAGGAGGATCTGGGCGTCGGGCCGGGTCTCACGGAACTCGTCGACGAGTCCGCTGATGCCACCGACGATGAAGTTGTCGCCGAGGTACATCACGAAGTCGTCGTCGCCGAGGAACTCCCGCGCGATGAGCACCGCGTGGGCCAGGCCCAGCGGGTGCTCCTGGGGGATGTACGTGACGTTCAGACCGAACTTCGATCCGTCGCCTACCGCTTCCTCGATCTCGGCGGCGGTGTCGCCGACGATCATCCCGACCTCGGTGACGCCCGCGGCGGCGAGGGATTCGAGTCCGTAGAACAGTACGGGTTTGTTCGCCACCGGCACGAGCTGCTTCGCCGATGTGTGGGTGATCGGCCGCAGCCGGGTTCCGGCACCGCCGGAGAGCACCAAAGCCTTCATTCACTACACCTTATAGGTGAACATCTGATTGAGACGTTCTTCTGATTTCCTGACTGGTTACGACAGTATGGCCCTGGTGCGGATGCCATGTGACCACGAGGCGCCGTCGGCCGGCTTTCCGACCGTTTCCTTACGGCGGTCTCAGGCTCCCGGACCGGCCGCCGCCCGTGCCACCTCCGCCTCCACCTCGGCCCGCGGGCGGCCCTGGTCGCGGGCGTACTCGCTGACCGCGGTCTGTTCGTCGCGGGCCAGGTCGCGCCAGGCGCGCAGAGCGGTCTCGTAGGTCGCCGACTGGGCGCCGCCGGGCGCCTGCCGGGCCGGCGGCCCGTAGGCGTCCCGCAGTTCCAGGACCTTGTCGTGGGCCGTGTCGGCCGCGCGGTGCTTCGCCACCAGTTCATCGAAGGTGTGTGCCACGACAAGACATTAAGAAAGCTCGGCCCGCGGCGCCTGTCGAGACGGCCGGAACGGCACCCGCGGCGCTCAGTCGTCGTCCAGGACAAGGTCCGCCCACACCTGCTTCCCGCCGCTCACCGGTACGGTCCCCCAGGCCGCCGACATCGCCTCGACGAGGAGGATGCCGCGCCCGCCGGTGGCCTCCCAGCCGATGTTGGTGGGTTTCACCGGGCTGCGCGGCGAGGCGTCGGCGACGGCGATGCGCAGCCGGTGGTCGACCAGGGTCAGATCGAGCCGGACCGGTCCTTCGGTGTGGATGAGGGCGTTGGTGACGAGTTCGGAGACCACCAGCAGGGCGACGTCCATGGCGTCGTCGGTGACGCCCCAGGAGCGCAGGCTGCGCTTGCTGAAGCGACGGGCGTGCCGGGCGGCCTCCGGGACCCGCCACACCGTCCAGCTCTCCCGCAGCGGACGCACCGCCATGCCGTCGTAGCGCATCAGCAGCAGCGCCACGTCGTCCGCGCGGGGAGCGTTGCCGAGCAGGGCGTCGGCGACCAGCCCGAGGTGCGCGGGGTCGGAGCCGGCGAGGTCCTCGGCGAAGCCCGCCATGCCGTCGTCGATGTCGGCGTCGGGCCGCTCGACCAGGCCGTCCGTGGTGAGGGCCAGTACGGTGCCGGGGCGGAGGCTGAGCTGGGTCATGGGGAACTCGGTCTGGGTGAGGACGCCGAGCGGCGGGCCGCCCTCGGTCTCGGTGATCTCCGTTGCGCCGTCCGGGTGACGCAGCACGGGCGGCAGATGCCCGGCGCGCACGCACCACGCGGTGCCCTCCTCCATGTCGACGTCGACGTAGCAGCAGGTGGCGAAGAGGTCGCTCTCCATGTCCATCAGAAGCCGGTTCGCGTGCGAGACGACCACGTCGGGGGTGTGGCCCTCGGCCGCGTAGGCGCGCAGCGCGGTGCGCATCTGACCCATCAGGGTGGCGGCGGCCGCGCTGTGGCCCTGCACGTCACCGATGACGAGGGCCACGTGGTTGTCGGGCAGCGGGATCACGTCGTACCAGTCACCGCCCACCTCCAGGCCCTGGGTGGTGGGCAGGTAGCGGGCGACGGCGACCGCGCCGGGCAGGGCGGGCAGCCGGCGGGGCAGCAGGGTGCGCTGGAGCATGCCGACGAGTTCGTGCTCGGCGTCGAAGGCGTGGGCGCGCATCAGCGCCTCCCCGGCGAGGCCCGCGGAGGCGGTGAGCAGGGCGCGCTCGTCGGGTCCGAAGTCGTGCGGGCTGTCCCAGCCGATCAGGCAGGCGCCGGCCATCCGGCCGCCGGCCGGCAGCGGCAGGATGGCGAGTCCTCCGGGCCCGACCTCGGCGAGGGCGGGTTCCAGGGTGGTCGGGGCGGGCCAGATGCGGGCGCGGCCCGCGCGCAGGGCGGCGGCCAGGGTGGGCATGGAGCGCACGGGCGCGTCCGGCCATTCGGTGCGCCACTCGCTGCGCCACAGCTCGGGCCAGGCCTCGGCGTCGGGCGGGTCGAGGACGGTCACGACCAGCCGCTCGTTCTCCAGCTCGGCCAGGGCGATCCGGTCGGCCTTGAGCGGCCCGCGCAGCGCGGTGACGACGGCCTGGCTGACGTCCTTGACCGTGCCGGCGGTGGCCAGGGCGGCGGCGAGCCGCTGGATCCTGGCCACGTCGGTGACGTCGGAGCGCAGGGTGGAGGCGTCGTCGACGGTCCCGGCCAGCCGGGCCGGGCGGCCCTCGCCGCCGGGAACCAGCCGGCCGCGCAGCCTGAGCCACCTGGGCGGCCCCGAGGGCTGCAGGACACGGAACTCCAGCTCGCGGTCGCCGATGGACATGTGGTCCGCCTCGACGACGGACATCAGGGCGGGGACGTCCTCGGGGACGGTACGGGCCAGGAGCGTCTCGACCTTGCCGTCGAAATCGCGGCGTTCCATTCGGAAGAGGTCCAGGATGCCGTCGCCGACCTCGATGCGGCCGGTGTCCATGGCGAGGCTGAACGCGTCGGCGGCCAGTTCGCCGCTGTCGGCGGCCGTGGGGAGCGGGCCGGGCAGGTTGACCGCGCCGGCCACCAGGTCCAGGCAGGCGCGGTCCTCGGGGCCGAATCCGTCGTCCCGTTCGCTCACCGCCACGAGGAGCCCGGCGCCGCCGGGCACCGGCAGGACGGCCAGGGAGAAGTCCTGGGCCGGGGTCCGCCGGGCCTCGGGGCAGTCGTTCAGTTCCGCGGGGCCGAGCCACAGGGGCCGTCCGCTGCGGTGGACCTCGGCGGCCGGGGACTGGCCCACGGCCGGGTAGGCGTCGCGCAGCCCGTACAGGGTGCGGGGCAGGCCGGCGGACTCGGCCAGGCGGAGCACCGCTCCCTCGTCGCCGAGCGTGTACACCCCGGCGAACGCCGCGCCGGAGAACACCAGGGCCTGTTCGAGCACGCGACGGAGCCGCTCGGGTGCGCCGCGATCGCCGATGAGCGTTTCGAGGGCGATCTCGGCGCGATCCGTTCTCGTTCCGCGTACCGCAGCGCCCTCACTGACCACGCCGCCATTACAGCGCTTATGGGGCGTCCGCGCAGCCCCTGTGACCGTTCCGTGGAGACCGGGGGGCCGGCGCACTCGAAACCCACCGAACAGGTCTTGACCCGTGCGTTCCGCACGGTGACCTCATGACAGACGTGACTGTCCGCGACCGTGCTGCGCCTGAAAGTGTCATGACCGGGCCACGGAAGGGATGCGGATGGACAGGCGCTACGAGGTGTACGCGCTCGCCGACGGGCACTTCTACGACACACCTGACCGGTTCGGGACGGCCGGGTCGCAGGCGGAGCCGCTGTTCGAGACGGCGCGGCGCGCGGTGCCGGAGGGCTGGCGGGCGGCACGGTCCGGCGACTGGCTGACGATGACCCCGCTCGGCGCGGACGGCGCCCCGCTGCCGTCGCCGGCTCAGGGCTGGAAGATCCACTCCTCGGCCACCCGGGCGAACGCGGAGCGGATCGCGGCGATCGTGTGGGACTACTGCGTGCCGCGCCGCATCCCGTTCAAGTTCGTGCCGGGACCGCATCTGCTGCACCTGCGCAACGCCAAGTACGCGGGCCGCGACACCAGCGGCAAGTTCGTCACCGTCTACCCGGACGGCGAGGAACGGCTCCATGACGTGCTGCGTGAGCTGGGCGCCCTCCTGGAGGGCTTCAAGGGGCCGTACATCCTGACCGACCTGCGCTGGAACGACGGCCCGCTGTACGTCCGTTACGGCGCGTTCGCGCGTTCGTACGTGGTGGACGAGCGGGGCTCACTGGTGACCGCGGTACGGGACGGCGCGGGGAAGCTGGTGCCGGACCGGCGGGCGCCCTCCTTCCAGGTCCCCCAGTGGGTGACGCTGCCGGAGTTCCTGCGGCCGCAGCTCGCGGCGCGCGACGCCACCACGGTGGGCGACCTGCCGTACGGGATCGAGAAGGCGCTGCACTTCTCCAACGGCGGCGGGGTCTACGCCGGGACCGACACCCGGGACGGACGGCGGGTGGTGCTCAAGGAGGGCCGGCCGCACGCGGGGCTCGCGGCGGACGGCGCCGACGCCGTCGCCCGGCTGGCCCGGGAGAAGGAGGCGCTGGAGGCGGTGGCGGGCACCGGGGTGGTGCCGGAGGTCCGGGACTGGTTCACGCTGGGCGAGCACCGGTTCCTGGTGATGGACCACCTGGCGGGCCGTCCGCTCAACGCCTACTTCGCCGAACGGCATCCGCTGCTCGTCCCGGACCCGGATCCGGGAGCGGTGCGCGGCTACTCCG
>NZ_JBEYFC010000443.1:0-7433 GCF_040634175.1 Streptomyces sp. NPDC007162 | reverse complement strand
AGGCGAGGGAGCCGACCACGTAGACGTTGGTGCCGTAGGTGGTGGTGGCGTACTCGTTGAAGGTGACGTCGGTGGCGTCGGTACCCGCCGACAGTCCGGTCCGTCAGGTCGCCCGCGGCACCCGCCCGTTCGAAAGTCCTGGCCTCCCGTCGCACGCCTGTGAACCTTTGTCCTGATTGCCCGCCGCGTGGCTATGGACCTTTGCGCCGCCCGGTGCAAGCGTGCACCCCGCCCGGCGCAGAAGGTCGCCGACGGAAGGGCGGTACGGCGGATGGCACGCGTACGGTACGGCGCTCGGACCGAGGCGGAGATCACGGCCACGCGCACCACGAGACTCCCGGACGTCTGGTCCACCGGGGTGGTGGCCGTCTGGGAGACCGACCCGGACGCGGTCGCCGCGGTCCTGCCGCCCCCGCTCAAGCCCACCGGCCGGCCCCTGGCGCGGGTCAACATCAGCAAGGTCGAACTGCCCGGATACCCGCTCGGCGCGGGCTCGTTCGCGGTGGCCGCCGCCCACGGCACGGTCGAGGGGTGGTACCCGCTGGTCATGCCGATGACCCACGAGCGGGCCCTCACCGGCGGCCGTGAGGTCTTCGGCGAGCCCAAGAAGCTCGGCGAGGTCACCGTCGAGCGCGAGGGCCCCGCCGTCCGCGCCGCCCTCGCCCGCCACGGTGTCACCTTCGTCGAGGTGCGCGGCACGGTCGACGGCCCGCTGCCGCTGCCCGAGCCCGCCCCGCGGACCGACTTCTACTTCAAGTTCCTTCCGGCGGTGGACGGTTCCGGCTTCGACGGCGACCCCGTCCTGGTGCACTGCGTCCGCGAGGAGAAGGTCCGCCGGCTGGAGCGCGTGAGGGGCGAGGTGGTCCTGCGCGAGTCGGGGTACGACCCGGTGGCCGACCTCCCCGTGCTGCGGCTGCTCGGCATCACCCTCGGCGAGAAGACCAGCGCCCAGCGCGGCCGGGTCGCCGAACGGGTCGACGCGCACGCCCTGTTGCCCTACGTCCACCAGCGCTACGACGACCCCCGTCAGATCCATGACGCGCCACCGGAAGGGAGCGGGGACTGATGGAACTGCGTGCCGGACAGGTCGCCGTCGTCACCGGCGCGGCGAGCGGCCTCGGCCTCGCGATGGCCCGGCGGTTCGCCGCCGAGGGGCTGAAGGTGGTCCTCGCCGACGTGGAGGCCGCCGCCCTGGAGAAGGCCGCCGACGGCCTGCGCGCCGAGGGCGCGGACGTGCACGCGCGCGTGGTCGACGTCGGCGTGCGCGAACAGGTCCTGGAACTCGCCGAGTCGGCCTACGACACGTTCGGCGCGGTGCACGTCCTGTGCAACAACGCCGGGGTCGGCTCGGGCGCCGAGGGCCGCATGTGGGAGCACGAACCGAACGACTGGAGGTGGGCGTTCGAAGTCAATGTGTGGGGTGTCTTCCACGGTGTACAGGCATTCCTCCCCAGGATGATCAAGTCGGGTCAATCCGGTCATGTGGTCAACACGTCCTCCGGGGACGGCGGGATCGCACCGCTGCCGACGGCCTCCGTGTACGCCGTCACCAAGGCGGCCGTCGTCACGATGACCGAGTCCCTCTACGCCCATCTCAGGGCGGAGCACGCGCGCGTGGGCGCCTCGGTGCTCTTCCCGGGACCGCACATGCTGCGCACGGGCCTGTGGGAGTCGCACCGGAACCGGCCCGACCGCTGGGCCAAGGAACGCCCGCGCAGGACGCCGTACCGCAGCCTCGACCAGTGGGAGGCGGCGATGCGTGCCGCGGGCAAGGAGGTCCGGTTCACGCCCGTCGAGGAGGTCGCCGAATTCGTCGTGGCGGGCATCCGCGCGGACCGCTTCTGGCTGCTGCCGGACAGCGAGCACAGCGACGCCCAGATCCGGGCGCGGGCGCGCTCGATGCTGGACCGGGCGAACCCGTCGTATCTCGAGAGTTTCGTCCTGGACTGACAGGAGGCTGTGGTGACCGCCTACGACGACCCATATCTGATCATCTCCTCCGACTGCCACGCCGGGCTGCCCACCGAGGAGTACCGGCCCTATCTGGACGCCCGGTTCCACCGTGACTTCGACGAGTTCCTCGCCGGGCGGGAGCGCCGCCGGGAGGAGATGACCCGGCTCGGCATCCGCAACGAGGCGTTCGCCGCCCGGTGGTTCCAGGACAACGAGGAGGGGCTGCGCGGGGGCTGGGACAGTGCCCAGCGCCTGAAGGAGCTGGACGGCGACGGGGTGGCCGCCGAGGTGGTCTTCCCGGACGCGGACGCGGTCGACAGCCGGACGGCGGCACCCTTCGGGGTGGGCCTCGGCCTGTCCGGCGACCACGACCCGGAGCTGGGCATGGCGGGCGCCCGGGCGCACAACCGCTGGCTGGCCGACTTCGTGTCCGAGCACCCCGAACGGCACTGCGGGGTGGCCCTGCTGCCGGTCACGGCCCCGACGGAGCGCGTCGTCGCGGAGGTGTACCGCGCGAAGGAGTCCGGCCTCGGCGCCTTGATGATCCCCTCCATGTGGGTGGACCGGGAGCCCTACCACGACCGCCGCTACGACCCCGTCTGGGCGGCCGCCGCCGACTGCGGGATGCCGGTCCTCACCCACTCCGGCGCGGCCCCGCGCCACGAGTACGGCGACCATCTCGGCATCTACGTGAGCGAGGTGACCTGGTGGCCGGCCCGCCCGCTGTGGTTCCTGCTCTGGTCCGGCGTCTTCGAACGCCACCCGGGGCTGCGCTTCGGCGTCGCCGAGTCGGGCTGCTGGTGGCTGCCGAACCTGCTGTGGTTCATGGACCGTCTCTACCTGGGCGCGCACGGCGGCAAGAAGCTCTCCCCCTTCGAGGAGCTGAGGCGCCCGCCGCACGAGTATCTCGACCGGCAGGTCTTCGTCTGCGCCACCAACACCAAGCGCCGCGAACTCGCCCAGCGTTACGAGATCGGCGTCGACAACATCCTCTGGGGCAGCGACTTCCCGCACCCCGAGGGCACCTGGCCTGACACGCGCGCGTGGCTGCGCCGCACCTTCCACGACATCCCGGTGACCGAGACCCGCCGGATGCTGGGCCTCGCGGCGGCGGAGGCCTTCGGGTTCGACGTGGACCGCCTCACCCCGCTGGCCCGCCGTATCGGCCCCACCCCTGCCGACCTCGGCCAGCAGGCCGACCAGGCGGCGGTGGAGGCCTCCTGGGCCCGCTCCCGCGAGGTGGGCCGGCACTGGCTGACGGACAACGACTTCCCTGTGCTGGGAGCGGATCGATGAACGGACAGGACCGCTACACGGTGATCTCGGCCGACTGCCACGCCGGCGCCGATCTCCTCGACTACCGGCCGTACCTGGAGAAGTGCCACCACGACGACTTCGACGTCTGGGCGGCGACCTACGTCAATCCGTACGAGGACCTGCTCGCCGACTCCGCCGACCGGAACTGGAACTCCGCGCGACGGCTCGCGGAGCTGGAACAGGACGGGATCGTCGCGGAGGTGATCTTTCCGAACACCATTCCGCCGTTCTTCCCGTCCGGCTCCCTGATGGCGCCCGCGCCGACGGCGGCGGAGTTCGAACGGCGCTGGGCGGGCCTGCGCGCCCACAACCGCTGGCTGGCCGACTTCTGCGCCGACGCGCCCGGCCGCCGCGCGGGCGTCTTCCAGATCCTCCTGAACGACGTGGAGGAGGCCGTGAAGGAGATCCGCTGGTCGGTGACGGCGGGCCTGAAAGGCGGACTCCTCCTGCCCGGCACCCCGCCCGGCTCGGGCCTTCCCGAACTCCACGCGCGCGTGTACGACCCGATCTGGGCCGTCTGCGCGGAACTCGGCGTGCCCGTCAACCACCACGCGGGTTCCGCCTCCCCGCCGCTCGGCGACGAACCCGCCGCCCGCGCGGTGTTCATGGTCGAGACGACCTGGTTCTCGCACCGGGCGCTGTGGCACCTGATCTTCGGCGGTGCCTTCCGCCGCCACCCCGGCCTGCGGCTGGTCCTCACCGAGCAGGGCTCGGGCTGGATCCCCGGGGTCCTGGCCATGCTGGACTACTACCACGGCCGCATGCTGGCGGCCACGAAGGCGACGACCGCGGAGTCCAAGTTCGGGGTCGGCCTGGCGGACGCGATGGGCGACCCGCCGTCCTCGGTCTGGCACGACAACTGCTTCGTCGGCGCCAGCTTCATGCGCCCCCACGAGGTACCGCTGCGCCACCGCATCGGCCTCGACAAGATCATGTGGGGCAGCGACTACCCGCACGACGAGGGGACGTACCCGTACACCCGTGAGGGGCTGCGCTTCGCCTTCGCCGGCGTCCCGCGCGCGGAGCTGGCGGCGATGCTCGGCGGCAACGCGGCCCGGGTCTACGGTTTCGACCTGGACCTCCTGGACCCGATCGCGGCGAAGGTGGGGCCGACGGTGGCTCAGATCGCGGAGCCGCTGTCGACGCCGCCGGCGGACGCCACGAGCCCGGTGTTCGCGCGGGGCGCCTCGGTACGCGTCTGGTGACGTCGCTGCGGCGCCCGCCGGCCTCGGGGTGCGATCCTCGCTGCTGTGACGGAACCTGTGCACGAGAACGAGGCCCACGGGGGAGCGCTCGGCTCCCGGCTGAACTGGCTGCGGGCGGCCGTACTGGGCGCGAACGACGGCATCGTGTCGACGGCGGGCATCGTCGTCGGCGTCGCCGGTGCCACGGCCGATCGCAACGCCCTGCTGACGGCGGGCCTGGCGGGTCTGCTCGCCGGATCCATGTCGATGGCGGCGGGCGAGTACGTGTCGGTGTCCACCCAACGGGACTCCGAACTCTCCGCCCTCGCCCAGGAGAAGCGGGAGCTGAAGGAGGAGCCCGAGGCCGAACTCGAGGAACTGACCGAGCTGCTGGAGCGCCGCGGCCTGTCCCGGGAGGTGGCCCGCGAGGCGGCCGTCCAGCTGACCGAACGCGATGCGCTGAGGGCCCACGCGCGCGTGGAACTGGGCATCGACCCCGACGAACTCACCAGCCCCTGGCACGCGGCGCTCGCCAGCTTCGTGGCCTTCACGGTGGGCGCCCTGCTCCCGCTGCTGGCGATCGTCCTGCCGCCTTCCGGCTGGCGGCTCCCGGTCACGGTGGGCTCGGTGCTGGCGGCCCTGGTCCTCACCGGCTGGTCCAGCGCCCGCCTGGGAGCCGCGGCGGTGGGCCCCGCGGTACTGCGCAACGTCCTGGGCGGCGCACTGGCCATGGGAGTCACCTACGCGGCGGGAAGCCTGCTGGGGGCGGCCGGGGTGTAGCGGTCGGGGCCCGGTCGGCCGGGCATTGGCGGAGACCGCCAACAAGCAAGCGCGTACCGCCGGCGATACTTGTGGGTAACAACGTCTAGCCGCAGCCGACCGGCGGTTCTACGGTGCCTGCATGCCGAACCTGCCCGATGTCGTGCTGTGGTCGATACCCGCCTTCGTGCTGCTCACCGTGATCGAGGTGATCAGCTACCGCATCCATCCCGACGACGATGCCGCCGGGTACGAGACCAGGGACGCGGCCACCAGCATCGGCATGGGGCTCGGTTCGCTGGTGTTCGACCTCGTCTGGAAGATCCCGATCGTCGCGATCTACACGGCGGTGTACGAACTCACCCCGCTGCGGGTCCCCGTCCTGTGGTGGACCGTCCCGTTGATGCTGCTCGCGCAGGACTTCTGCTACTACTGGTCCCACCGCGGCCACCACGTCATCCGCATCCTGTGGGCCTGCCACGTCGTCCACCACTCCAGCAGGAAGTTCAACCTGAGCACCGCGCTGCGCCAGCCCTGGACCTCGCTGACCGTGTGGCCGTTCTACGTCCCGCTCGTCGCCGCGGGCGTGCACCCGGCCGCGCTCGCCTTCTGCTCCTCCGCGAACCTCGTCTACCAGTTCTGGATCCACACCGAACGCATCGACAAGATGCCCCGGTGGTTCGAGACCGTGTTCAACACGCCGTCCCACCACCGGGTCCACCACGCCTCCCAGGGCGGCTACCTGGACCGCAACTTCGGCGGGATCCTCATCGTCTGGGACCGGCTGTTCGGGTCCTGGGTGCCCGAGGTCGAGCGACCTGTGTACGGGTTGACCAAGAACATCAACACGTTCAACCCCATCAAGGTGGCCACGCACGAGTACCTGGCCATCGGCAGGGACCTGAAGGCCGCGCGCGGTTGGCGGGAGCGGGCCGGGCGAGTGTTCCGGGGACCGGGCTGGGCCCCGGCGCCCGCCGTCGAACAGGCCGAGGAGTCCGTGGCCGCGTGAGAGCGACCCGGCCGCTGCTCACCGCCTTCGTCCTCGCCGTCGCCGTCGACCTCGGGTGCCTCGCCGCCGGTCTGCGCGCCGGGCACCTGGCCGCCAAGCCGCTCCTCATGCTCCTGCTCGCCGCCCACACCGCCCGCGCGGGCGGTCCCCGGCTGCTCGTCGCCGCCCTGCTGTGCGGCTGGGGCGGCGACGTCCTGCTGCTCTCCGGGGCCGAGCCCGCGTTCATGGCCGGCATGGCCTGTTTCGCCGCCGGACACGTCTGCTACCTCGTCCTGTTCCGCCGCCTCGGGCCGCCGCGCGCGCGTGCACGCGGCCTCGCCCCGGCCTACGCCGCCGCCCTCGCCACCCTGGTCGTCCTGCTGTGGCCGGACCTGCCCGCCGGCCTGCGCGTCCCGGTCGCCGGCTACAGCACCCTGCTCACCGCCATGGCGTACACCGCCGGCACCCGGTGCGGTCCGGTCGCCGGGCTCGGCGGCGCGCTCTTCATGCTCTCCGACACCCTCATCGCGACCGGTGTCGCCCACTGGCCACAGCCGCCGGCACCCGACCTGTGGATCATGCTCACCTATGCGGCGGCGCAGTTCCTGCTGGTACGGGGCACCCTCGACGCGCGGCCCGCACCGGCCACGACGTACGGTGAAGTGCGCTCGACCACCCCTTGAGCGCGCCCACGCCACCGCACGAGAAGGACCCTCGCCATGCGCGCCACCACCATCCACGCCCCGTACGACATGCGCGTGGAGGACGTGCCCGAGCCCATGGTGCAGCTGCCCACCGACGCCGTCGTACGGGTGCTGCGCGCCTGCATCTGCGGCAGCGACCTGTGGGCGTACCGCGGCGAGGCGGCCCGGCAGCCGGGACAGCGCATCGGGCACGAGTTCCTCGGCGTGGTCGAGGAGGCCGGCTCCGAGGTGGGCACGGTGAAGCGCGGCGACCTCGTGGTCGCGCCCTTCATGTGGTCCGACGGCGTCTGCGACTACTGCCGCGAGGGCCTGACCACGTCCTGTGAGCACGGCGGTTTCTGGGGCGCCGTGGGATACGACGGCGGCCAGGGCGAGGCGGTACGCGTCCCGTTCGCCGACGGCACCCTCGTCCGGCTCCCCAAGGAGGCCGCCTCCGACGACCACCTGCTGTCCGCGTTGCTGACCCTGTCCGACGTGCTCGGCACCGGCCACCACGCGGCCCTCCGCGGACCATCAGGAAGGTGCGGC
>NZ_JBEYFC010000442.1:0-7450 GCF_040634175.1 Streptomyces sp. NPDC007162 | reverse complement strand
GCCCCGGTGAGGGCCCTCCCCGCCGTCGCGCCGGGTGTCTACCAGTACGCGCCCGATGTGGTCCTCGAGGTCGTGCAGAGCGGTCTGTGGGTGCGCTCCCCGGCCGAGTCCCCGGCCGGCCACGCGGTGCGCTCCTCGCCGGCAGACCCGGCCTACCCGGCTGTCCTGTACGACGGGACCAATCCGATGGCGGCCGACCGCATGCGGTTCATCGCCTACGAGTTGCTGCGCGGCCTCGACCCGTCGTTCGGTCGGCTCAGCCGCATCATGCCCTCCAGCGAGGCGGCCCGTGGCCCCGCTGACGGCTACCCGCTGCCCGTGGCCGCCGTGACGAACGGCGGGGCGGCGCTCACCGCGGCCGGGCCGGCGAACGGCCGCGTCCTGGAGGGCCCGCCGAGCGGTCGGGAGGCCGTCCCGCTGCCCCCGGGGGACGCGGGCACCTGGGCCGATCATCCGCCCGCGCCCGAGCCCGCCCAGGCCCCGGAGTCCGGTTTCGCGGTCGGGCCTGGGTCTGTCCCGCCGCAGCAGCCGTCTCTCGCGCCGCGGCCCGGCCCCCGGGATTCGCAGCCGCAGACCACGCAACCCAGGCGGGAAGCACCCGTTCCCGACACCGAGCGGTCGGTGCCTCGCACCGAGGTGTCCGCACCCGAGCCCGCGGCCACAGGCGGGGACGCCAGCACCCAACGGTCCGTCCCGCCGCACTCGGCGGTGCCGCCGGTGCCGGCCGCTCCTATGGCGCCGGTGTCGGCCGGCCCTGTGCCGCCGGTGTCGGTACCCGCGGTGCCGCCGGTGTCGGGGGGCCCTGCGCCGACGGGTTCGGATGGCCCTGTGCCGGCGCCGGCATCTCCTTCCCCGGCCGCGCACGCCGAGCCGGCGCCGGCCGCGCCGCGCATCCGCCTGGAGTCCTCCACACCGGAGCCGGTGCGTCCGAGCCCGCAGTCGCCCACCAGGGCGGCGGACGGCACACGGGACAGTGCCCCGGCCGACGGCGGTCCGCTCCCAGAACCGGCTGCTGCCGCCCCGCCCCCGGAGCGCCCCGCTCCGACGGGTGGCAGCGCCGTCCAGGTGCAGCCCAGACCGACAGCCGCCGCCAGCGTGGTGCCGCCGCAAAAGGGTGTCGACCGTGAACGGGACTGGGTACGGCGCAGTCTCGGAGGGCGCTACGACACCGCGGCGGCCTTCGTCTCCCGGGTGCTGTCCGAGTCGCCGGGGCTGCACGGCGGGCCGCGGAGTTCCGCGGCCGACGCCCTCACCGACCTCGCGGCGATCCGCCTGTACCTGTCGGGCGCGACGTCGGCGATCGACGCCGCCATCCGGGCCGGCACGGCCGGACCACACGTCCCGCTGGCCCGCTGCGCCGCCAGCGGGCTGCGCCGTCTGCCGTCGTACCGGGGCGCCGCCATGGTGCGCGCCACGCTCACCGCGGCGGAACGCGGCTGGTACCAGGAAGGCAAGGTGGTGACGGAACGCTCGTTCCTCGCCGCTGTGTCCACCGCGCGCCGCGGTATGCCGGGCAACACCGACGTCCTGGTGTGGTCCCTGACGGCGCGCCGGACCGCCTTGGTGGCGCCGGACCTGCCGGACCGTGTGCTGTTCGCGCCCGGCACCCGGTTCAAGGTGCTGCGCGTGGAGGGTGGTGACCGGCCTGTCGTCATGCTGCGTGAGCTGGCCGCATCCGAGTTCGACGAGCACGGCCGTGTCGGCGACGGGCGCGTGCCGCTCGACGAGATCGCGCTGACCGGGCTCGAACAGGTCCGCGGCTTCTGGCGGGAGGCCGAGAACGGCCGCGAGGGGCAGGCGGGTGTGCCGCTGCCCGAGGAGTACGCGGGCGCGCTGTGCGCCGCCCCCGGGCTGCAGATCCAGACCGGCGAGCCAGGCGGGCCGCGGCAGCCCGCACCCTCACCCGGTACCGTGCCACAGAAAGGGGCGAAGCCGTGAACCGGCAGGTCCTACGGGTCTCCGCGACTCAGTCCGGCGCCTACCGCACCGTGTCCCAGGCGCTGGCGGCGGCCGGGGAGGGCGCCCTGATCGCCATCGCGCCCGGCGCCTACACCGAAGCGGTCACCCTCACACGCGCCGTCACGCTGTCCGCTGACGGAGATCCCGGAAGCGTGCGGCTCGAGTCACTGGTGGGCAGTACCGTCACCGTGGACGCCGAGGCGGTGCGGCTGTCCGGCATCACCCTGTGCGGTTCCGACGCGAACGTGGCGGTCCTGGACGTCCGCCGCGGCCAGGCGGCACTTGACGGCTGCACCGTGACGGGCAGCCAGGCGTGGGCCGCGATGGTCGCCTGGCAGTCCGGCGAACTGACCGTCCGCGACTGCTCGGTGAGCAATCCCGGCGGTGCCGGGATCGTCGTCACCGCCGGCACCGCCAACATCGTCGAACGCACCACCGTCACCGATCTGGGCTCCTCCGCCGTCGTCGTCGCCGAGAGCGGACGCCTCACGGTACGTGGCTGCACGCTCGAGCGCATCCGCGGAAACGGCATCTGCGTCAACGGCCAGGGCGGTATCACCGTCGAGACCACCAAGGTGACCGGAAGCGAGAAGCCCGCAATCGTCGTGGAGCAGCAGGCCAAGGCGGAGCTGACGGGCGTGACCGTCACGGCGTCCGCCAGCCTCGACGCGTACCTGACCAGTACCGGACTGACCACGCTCACCGACTGCGTCCTGAGCGGATCGGGCGGACAGTCGGTGCACATCAGCGGCGGAGCGGATCCACTGCTGCGCAGCTGCACGATCGCATCGGCGGCCAACAGCGCGCTGCAGGTGACCGGCGGTTCCAAACCTCGCCTGGAGAGCTGCGAGATCAACGGCACACCCGTGGCCGTCCTGGTCGAAGACGGCAGCCAGGCCGCGTTCCAGCGGCTGCGCGTTCAGGGCGCGGCGCGGATCGCCGCGCAGCTCAGCGGCGGCGCCACCGCCGTCTTCGAGGAGCTGTCGGTCTCCGGCGGTTCCGCCGGGCTGCGGGTGACCGGCTCCGCCCGTGCCGAGCTGGGCAGGTGCGACATCGACGCCCACCAGGGCACCGCTGTGGAGCTGAACGACGGTGCCTCCGCCCGGCTGGAGGGCGTGCGGCTGCGAACCGCGGGCGACTGGTGCGTCGCGGTGTCCGGTGGCGCGCGGGCCGAGGTGGAGTCGTCCACCATCGCGGACGCCGGCGTCCTCATCGGCACTGACGGCGAGGTGGCACTGCGGGACAGCGAACTGTCCGGAGCCTGCGGGGACGGGGTACGGGTGCTCGGCGGCGGCACCGTCATCGCGACCGGCTGCCGGGTGCACGATGCCAAGGGGCACGGGGTCAACGTGCAGGCGTCCGGCCGGGCCGACCTCAGTGACTGCACGATCACCGGCAACATCGGTGACGGTATCCGCAGCAACTCGGAAGAGCCGGTCGGCGTCCAGCGCTGCGACGTCACCGACAACGGCGGTTTGGGCGTCAACCGGCTGCGCGGCGACGAGGACGCCGACGAGCCCGCGCAGACCGGCCTGCCATCCCGGCAGCCCGGTGCGGACGCGCAACGTGCTCCGGCTCCCTCGCGCCGCGAGCGCCGCATCGTGTCCCGCAACAGCACCGGGCCGCTCGCCGAACTCGACGCCCTCGTCGGACTGGAGAGCGTCAAACGCGAGGTCACCGGTCTGATCAACCTCAACAAGATGACGCAGCGGCGCGAGGAACTGGGCCTGCCCATGCCGCCGATGAGCCGCCATCTGGTCTTCGCCGGCCCGCCCGGCACCGGCAAGACCACCGTGGCCCGGCTCTACGGTGCCGTCCTCGCCGAACTCGGCATCCTCGCCCAGGGGCACATCGTCGAGGTCTCCCGGTCGGGGCTTGTCGCGCAGATCATCGGCGGTACGGCGATCAAGACCACCGAGGTGTTCAACAAGGCACTCGGCGGCGTGCTGTTCATCGACGAGGCGTACACCCTCACCAACCAGGCGAGAGGCAACGGTCCCGACTTCGGCCAGGAGGCCGTCGAGACGCTCATGAAGCTGATGGAGGACCACCGCGACGAGATCGTCGTCATCGTCGCCGGATATTCCGAGCAGATGGGCCAGTTCCTGGAGTCCAACCCCGGAATGGCCTCCCGCTTCGCGAGGACCGTGGAGTTCCCCAACTACGAGGTCTCCGAACTCGTCACCATCGTGCAGGGGTTGTGCGACAAGCACTACTACGAGCTCGACGAATCCGCCGAGGAGGCCCTGACCCGGTACTTCGAGAACATCCCCAAGGGGCCGACGTTCGGCAACGGTCGCGTCGCCCGCTCGGTGTTCGAGACGATGATCAGCAATCAGGCGTCGCGGCTCGCCGTCGACCCGCCGCACGACACCGCCGCCCTCAACCGCCTTGAGGCAGTGGACATCGGGCCCGTTCCGCAGGTTGAGGGCGGCACCGCACCGGACGCCGAGCCGGAACCGCCCCGGCGCGGGCTCCCGCAGGCACCGGCGGAACCACCCCCGGCCATGCGCCGTCTGGCCGGGATGTGCGGCCTTCGCGACGTCCGCGCCGCGCTGCTGAAGCGCACCAACGAACTGGTGGCAGCGTGCCGCGACGGCAAGCCGCCCGTACCGGCCGCCAACATCGTCCTGGCCGGCGAGCAGGGCAGCGGTCGGCGCGCCGTGTCCACCCTGTACGCGAAGTGCCTGGCGGAGACCGGGGTGCTGGCCAACGGAGTGGTGCACCGGGCGGGGCTCTCGCAGATCCCGACCCGCTGGGCCGAACAGGCGGGTGCCTACGCGGCCACGCTGTTCACCGAAGCCGAAGGCGGAGTACTCGAGTTGGAGCTCGACGAAGCCTTCGCCACCCGGCCGGACCAGGAACGTTCCGCGGTGTGGGAAGCCGTGGCCGCCGCGGCGGCTCGCGCACCGCGCACCGCACTCTTGCTCCGCGGCGCACACACCCGGCTCAGCGAGGCACTACGGGAACGCAACGACGTCGCCCGCTGCTTCGCGGAGTACCTGCGCTTCCCTCCTTACACCGCGGAGGAGCTCTCCGACCTGGTCTGCCGCCGCCTCGGCACGCGCGGTTTCCACGTCGACGAGGCCGCCCACCGGACGCTGGCCGCCCGGCTGGCCGACCGGCCGCCCGCCGACGGAGCCCGGGGCGCGCACCGTTTCGCCGACCGGATCGCCGAGCGGGCGCAGTCTCCGGTGCTCCGTCTGAGGGAGGCACCTGACGTCGCCGGCGGGTCCGGATCTCCGACAGCACGGGACGCGTGGGCACAGGCCGGTGTAGCGGGAGGCAACGCATCGCCCGCACCGTTCCTCGCCGGCACGGCGCCGGGCCAGGATTGAACCGCCGTAGGCCGCCGGTGAAGCGGCGGCATTCCATGCACAGCGAAAGGACGAGCGATGGCCAATTCGCAGCAGTCAGTAGATATTGAAGGTATGAAGAGGGCGCAGCCTCACTTCGAGACTGCGCTGAGCGAAACCGCCCGTGTGTACAACAACATGGATGACCAGGCGAAGACCCTGGAAGGCAGCTGGACGGGTGACGCCGCCCAGTCGTTCACCACGGCGCTCAACCAGTGGCTGGAGAACTGCAACACCGTCAAGCAGCAGCTCAAGGTCGTCACCGACAAGCTCGCCGAGCACACGGGCCTCTACCAGCAGGTCCACTCCGACACCTTGGACGCGACCCAGGCCCTGAACAACGCAATGGGCGCCGGCCTGCCCGGCTTCTGACCGGGGCACCGGGGTTCGCTCCCCCATCCGGGCACCGCCCTGCCCAGCTCCACAACACACCACGTCGATGAAGGGAAGCGCACAATGACGACGTACCAGGTGAGCTTCGAACAAATGGAATTCGTGGGAGGTGAGATGGATGCCATCACCCAGCAGATACAGAGGACACTCACTGACTTGGACGACGGTTCCAAGCAAAGCCTCGCCGAGTGGTCGAGCGACGCGCGTGACGCGTACAACATCGCAAAGGCCAAGTGGGACGCGGCAGCGGCGGAAATGCAGAAACAGGCAGTCGCAGCCAGGCAGGCACTGGGCCACATCGACGACTACTACCAGCACGGTGAGAAGTACGGCACCCAGATCTGGAACCAGTGACGTGGCGACGTCAGGCTCGAGCCGCGCGAAGGGGTGGTGAGCGGTGGCCAACGGCGCACTCGGCGGGAACGTGACTTCTGGTTCCTCCACATCCAAGACCCCGGAGCAGTACAACGGCGGCACGTACACGGACAGCAGCACGGGCAACATCGACCAGAGTACGCTGCCCGCCGTCCCGAGGGTCCCCGGCAGCTCGGCGCAGGGCGACGGCAAAACCTCGGTGGACACTTCGTCGCTCAAGCAGTTCGCCGACAACCTGGGCACGTTGGCTGACGCGCTCGGCGAGGCCAGGACCCGCGTCGAGAACCTCAAGCCGGTCGCCTGCGGCACCTTCAACGAGGCGAAGTCCTTGGCGCAGTCGGTGACGGGTGACAACGGACTGCAGCCGAACTACAGCAAATCGCTGCACCTGCTGCGACAGGCCTTGATGGACACAGCCGACTCGGTCAAGACGCTGGCCGGCAAGTACTCGACGATCGAGGACATGAACCAGAAGGCGGGCAACGACCTGCAACAGCTCATCCAGGGGGCGCAGAGCGACACCCAGGCGCTGCAGCAGGGCCTGCAGTCCCCGGGGGCGAACGGGAGCAGTTCCTACTCCCAGCAGCAGTAACAGTAGGAACGAGCGCAACGCGGGCGGCGACGCTTGCAGCGCATGGCCCGGTGAGACTTCACCGGGCCACAGCTCTTGGGCCGGACCTGCCGTTCCCGAGACCCGCGGACACTTGAGGAAGGAGGTTACGGATCGAAGGCATCGGCGACTTCGGAAGCCGCACGGCACGACGAACAGCAGATGCCCCCAGCATGCGGGGCTCGACACAGGCGATGACGGCGCAACGTCCGTAAGGCGGGCGGTGCGCCTTGCGAGCGTTGGGCGGACGGGAGCGCGCACAGCATGGCAAGCGACAGCGACAGCGACAGCGGCAGCGGCAGCGACGGCAGCGGGAACGGCGACAACGGCACCAGCACCAGCACCGGGAACGGCACCGGCGACCCCGCCAGTGAGTACGGCGACTGGAGCTGGAAGCAAGTGATCAAAGCCGTCGCAGGTGAGGACCCCGACAATCCTGGCCAGAGCCAGCCCTCGAACCCGCAGGCGCTGCAGGACGCTGCCAACGCCTTCTGGTACGTGGAACAAGTGCTTCAGGAGGTCGGCCAGAGTATCGCTGACCAGACCGAGGCGCTTGTGGGTGAACACGGACCATGGCAGGGGGAGGCCGCCCAGGCCTTCAGTGGAGCGATGCAGGGGCTTTCCAAGGACGTCACCAACATGGCCAATGCCTTGTCCGGCGGCGTCACCGGCGACTACAACGTCCCGCAGCAGTTGGCGAACAACGCGCAGCACCTGCGCAGCCGGAACAGGGCCGCGCCGTAGAACTTGGTGTTCC